>JBGQNJ010000068.1:0-6321 GCA_041501065.1 Dehalococcoidia bacterium | reverse complement strand
TCCCTTCGGCTTTGCTGTAGAGTCAAGCTTAGTCCGCCAACTCCAAGAGGGGCATTTCCTATGAATGTCATATTCGACTCTTCCGGGTTGGCGGGAAGGGAAGCGTCGGAGGCAAGACGAATGTGAGCATGAAGGTGACGGCTGGCTTCCCCGACGGTCTTGCGCCCGGCCGCCGCGCCCAGCGTGCGCTGCGATTGATGTTCTCTGCAGAGTAAGGAGAAAGCACGTGGGTTCGTTGTACCTAAACCAACTCTCCCGGGAGGCATACCAGCAGCTAATAGAGACGCTCCACAACTCACAGCACGGGAATTGCTTCATATGCGGAGACACGATCGATGCATCCCTGCACGCTGATGCGATAGACATCGACCATATCGAGCCTCTGAAGGCGGGAGGCAAGGACGATCCTTCGAATCTCGCGCTCACACATTCCCACTGCAATCGCTCCAAACAGGCGTCAGATCTGCGGATAGCCCGTGTCCTCGCGCGCTTTGAAAGAATACAAGCCGAGTGCATGAGCGATCCCGGTCGCCCCAACCTCAGCGACGTATTTGCCATCGAGGGCGGCTCTCGGTTCGATCTGCCCATGCGGGTCGAAGATCATGCGGTAGCCTATTCGTTGCCGGACGTTGGCGACCATGCAATCAGGCCGGTTCCGCTTTCTCACGATCCCTTAAGCGGGATGGACTACTTCTTCGCAGTCTTGCCGGTCTCGTACCTGTTTCATGATGACCGCATCAATCCTCGTGCCATTGCGGCGAACAGCCTGCGCAAGCTGCTGGAGGAGTTCCACCGGGGGCTGCCCCAACTCCACGTGTCACTTGGCTGGGTTCAGTTAGATGACGGAGCCAACAAGACGCGAGTGAAGGTATTTGACGGCCAGCACAAGGCGGCAGCCCAGGTTCTTCTCGGGGTCAAGGAGCTGCCCGTCCGTGTCTTCGTCAACCCCGACCTCGACGTCTTGCTGACGGCCAACACCCACGCGGGTACGACGCTGCGGCAGGTGGCGTTTGACAAGTCGGTGCAGCGGCATCTTGGCAGTGCTCTGTATCAGGAGCGGATTGAGCGCTTTCTGAGTGACCGCAACGTCCCGGCTGATTACAGGGGATTCTCAGAGCGAGAGCTCGTCAATCACTTCAAGGGCCAGTGGCGTGAGATCCGCCGCTACATCCTAGATGACGTTCGTGACTCCGTGACGCACGATTCTGACAACAGGCTGAAAACGTATATTGATTTCGGTGGCCGAGGGAGCGATCTACCACTTTCTTACAGCACGGTGGAGAAGACATTCTACTCGTTCTTCATTTATCAAGATGTCTTGGACACGCCGATCGACTACCGCGCTGACGAAGGCGAGAATCCGCGACAGCTTGAAAAGGAGCAGATCCTTCGTCTGATGAACCTGGTCGCTGAGCAGATCTACGTGGGGCTATTTGACCCGGGCATGGGGACGTACAGGCTGGAGAAAAGGGTCCAGCAGGAAGAGGAGATACCGCCAGACCACCTGAGGGCCTTCCGCATGAGCAAGGAGGAGATCCTTTACAACTGGCTCAAGTACATTGGGCAGGTGACGAAGAACTACTTTCTGATGCAAGGGAGGGTCATTCAGGAAGACCGTCTGTTCCAGTACCGTTTTCCAGAACCCCTCTGGGATCGCATCGATGCGTTTGTCGCCAACCTGAAGCGGTTGCCCGTTTGGCTCAATTTGGACCTCTCAGCGACTGTCTTCGGCGGGAAACAGACATATGACTTCTGGCAGTCGATCTTCGAGACTGGAACGAACCCGGCCGGTCAGCAGGTTCTGGCGGCTCCGCTCAATCTGATGGATATGATAACGGAGCCGGTGGCATGAGCAGCACAGCGTCAAACCGCCGTCCCAGGTCCTCATTAAGGAGTGGTTGCCCATCGAGGAGCTGGGCATTGAGAGCCAGCGCGAGCGCGGCGCAATCAGCTGTGAGGTGCCGGTATTCCATCCGTATCTGGGAGAGCGACGAGTGGCAAACCAGGACCGCCGAAGCCGGCAGAGGGGCGCAAACCCTCTGCCTAGAAGAAAGATTGTCGCCTATCTGGACAATGAAAAAGGCCGGGCTCAACGCCCGGCTTCCTATCTAACGTGCCGTGGGAGAACGTTGGAGCGGGGGACGGGATTCGAACCCGCGACGTCCTGCTTGGAAGGCAGGAGCTCTACCGCTGAGCTACCCCCGCGCCGGAATCAAGTATAGCGACCTCCCCGCCGGTCGGCAACGCGCGCCGGCCGCTGCGCCTTCATGTTTCTTTCACGCCGGTGCGCCTAAACTCACGGCATTTGCATTCGTCGAACCTACGCTTGAGATGGCGGACGGAGAGCATCGCTACGAGCGAGGCGCCTCGGAAAGGAACACGACCATGGTCGGAGAGACAGTCAGACACTACGAAGGAAAGAGCGCGGACCTGAACGCTCTCAAGTCGAAGATAGAGGAACACCTGCAGCAGGAAGGCTTTAGGACGCAGTCGTCGGAGGTAAGCTCCAAAGGGACTATCATCCAGGCGCAGAAGGGCAGCTTCCTGAGCGCGGCCATCGCCGCCGATAGGGCGCTGACGATACTGATCGAAGGCGAGCCGAACGACTTCACCGTCAAGGTCGGCATCGGCAGGTGGCTGGAGCACCTAGGCGTGACCGCCGCCGAAGTCCTGCTGCTATCGCCGCTGTTCGTCCTCGTCGACGTGCCGGAGACGCTGTGGAACTTCGAGATCGAGAACAAGATCGCCAAGCAGATCGACTCGATCGTCGAGCAACTGCCGATGGCCGCATAGGTGGATGCAGTCGGATTGCCACAACTCGGGTCGTTTCTGGGCGACAACAACGCCGGCCTTCAGTAACCGGTGCGTCGCCCGAGCTCTGCGGCTCTGTTCCGGCTAGGGTCTCGCCGCGCGGGCGCGGAAATCGGGCAGCCAGGCGAGCCATCGCGGCAGGTACCAGTTCCAGCGACCGAGCAGCGTCATCGTCGCCGGCACCAGGACGGTGCGTATGAGTGTCGCGTCGATGATGACGGCCACCGCCAGCCCGAATCCGATCTGCTGCAACTGGCTCAGCCGGCCGGTGGCGAAGGCGCCGAAGACGGTCACCATGATCAGGGCAGCGCCGGTGATTATCCGTCCCGTGTGACGCACGCCGAACGACACCGCCTCGCGGTTGTCCCCCGTCTCGTCGAACCGCTCCCTGATCCGGCTCAGCAGGAAGACGTGGTAGTCCATCGACAGGCCGAAGAGGACGGCAAAGAGAAGAAGGGGCACCCAGAAGGCGATCACGTTGAGCTTCTCGAAGCCGAAAACCTGATGCAGGAAGCCGTGCTGGAAGACGAGCACGAGCAGCCCGTAGGCCGCTCCGACGGACAGCAGGTTCATAACGATGGCGCTCAGGGGAACGACGATCGACCGGAACAGCACCAGCAGGAGGATGAAGCTCAGGAATAGGACGACGGCCAGGACGATCGGTGTGTAGTCCGATACCATGATCAGGATATCGGTGATGAGAGCGCTTTCGCCGGTGACGTAGACCTTCGCGCTCGAACCGGAGAACGCCGAGGGCACGTAGTCGCTTCGCACGCGGCGGACGGTGTCCGTTGCCGCGTTGCCGGCGTAGTCGCCGTTCATGGGCGCTGAGACCAAAGCCAGATCGCTGGCGTCGTTCACTTCGACGCTGACGGAGCCGAAGATGGGGTCGGCCTGCAAACGCGACACAAGGGAGTCGATCCCACCCTGCACGGCGGCCGACCTCACGTCCGGAGCGTCGACGACGATCTCCAGGGGAGCAACGAGGCCAGCGGAAAACTCGCTGTTCAAGATTGCGAACGCCTTGTGGGCGTCGCTGCTCGGCGGCACCATGCTGACGCCCGAGAAGCCGCGCTGCATACCGACAAACGGCGCCGCCACGACGATGAGGAAGACAACGGTCATGCTCACGCTGAGCAGGGGACGCCTCATGACGAGCGCGGCGGCGCGCGCCCAGAAGGGGCTCTCGTCGGCGACCGGATAGCGGCGACCGGGAAGACGTATGGCAAGCCGGTTGACGCCGTCGCCGATGATCCCGAGTAGCGCGGGCAGCAGCGTCAGCGCCGCGGCCACGGCGCAGACCACGACCACCGCGGCGCCCAGCGCTATGCTGAGGAAGGTCTTCTCCGGGACCATCAGCAGGGCAAGCAGGGAGACCATAACGGTGCCGCCGGAGAAGAGGACCGCCTGTCCAGCAGTCGCTCCGGCCACGTGGACGGCCTCGTTCTTCTCGACGCCTTTGCGCCGCTCCTCGCGGAAGCGCTCCACGATCAGGAGCGAGTAGTCGATGCCGACCGCAAGTCCAACCATCGTAATGATGTTTTCGACGATGGTATCCATCGTGACAAAGTGGCCGATCAGAGTGACAAGGCCGAAGGCGACGACGATCCCGAACAGCGCCAGAAGAAGCGGCAAACCGGCAGCAGCAGCCGTGCCAAAGACGAACACAAGCACGATCAGGGCGACAGGGATGCCGAGCGTCTCGGCCTTCCTGAGGTCGCTGTTCGCCGTGTCCATGAAGGTGTTGTTGATGCTTCCCTCCCCCATGGTGAGCACGGTGAAGCCGTCGCGGCCGTTCATCCCCCTCACGTAGTCGACGAGAGGTCCGACGTTGCTGGAGGCCTCCTCCGCCGGTGCGTTCAGGGTCGCCGGCAGGACGGTAGTGCGTCGGTCTGCCGAGATGAGCGGCGCGGCGCTGGTCTCGAAGAAGCTGACCACGGACGACACCAGCGGCGTGCCGTCCGGCTTTTTCAAGGCCCTGATACCATCGGTCAGCCCGATAGTGAACGTCCGGAAGCCGGCGTCGTCGACCGTCTTGTCCGGCGACCGCACGATCACAACTTCCTTCGCCTGGGCGGGCCCGTGCATTCGCTGCTCCAGCAGGTCGCTGCCTTTGGCGGACTCGGGGGTGAAGAAAAGCTTGAAGTTGGAGTTGACGACGTCGCCTATGTTGCGCGCGAAGAGACCGCCCGCGACCAGGACGATAAGCCACAGGACGATGACAACTCGTGGTCTGCGAGCGCAGATTGCGGCGAGACGGCCGGTGATTGCAGACAATCGTCGGTCCCCTTCTTCAGCGTCGCCGGCTCAGAGCAGGACGAGAAGCGGTGTGCCCGGCTCCACCTGCTGCCCGACGGTGACGTAGACCGCCTTCACCTGGCCGCCGCGGTGCGCGTGCAGCTCGTTCTGCATCTTCATCGCTTCGATGACGACGAGCACGGCCCCCGCCTCGATGTGGTCGTTAGGCGCTACGAGCACCTTCTGGATGACGCCGGCCATCGGCGATATCTGCACCCACTCCTCTTCCGCCTGCGCCGCCGTCATGTCCGCGGCCGCCGCCACCGCCGGATGGGCGACACGCGTCGTCGATATCGAGTAGGCGCGGCCGTTCACGACGACCTCGAATCCGTGCGGCGAGCCCTCGGCGAAGACCTGAAACGGCCGTCCATCGACGATAGCCGAGTACTCGGCAGAGCCGCCTATCCGCTCCAGCCGGACGTCGTGCCAGACGTCGCCGATCCTGGCGGCGACGTGGTCCTGCCGCTCTTCGATCTCGACGTCGATCTCCTCGTCGCCGAGCTTCAGTCGGTGCTTCGCCGCCATGGCATCCCTCCAGGGGGCGGGTTGCGGCTCGTTGCCGGTTCCCCGCCGCGCATCGCCGCCTGCCGCCGGTACGTCTTCCAGGCGCCACCGTCCCTCGCCGAGATGGTTGCCCGTACCTGCTTCTCGCGTCGATGCGCCAGGACAGCGGCCGCCAGCAGGGCAATGCGCCTCTCCTCGTCGTCGCTGCCGGGCGTGGCCTCGAACTCGCGCTCCAGGAACGTCGTATGGATGTCGCCGGCCAGGAAGCGGGGGTCGCGCAGGATACGCAGATGCAGCGGCACATTCGTGTCGATGCCGACGACGACGAACTCCGCCAGGGCGCGTCGCACGCGGCGGACCGCTTCGTCGCGGTCGTGCCCCCAGGCGAGCACCTTGGCGATCATCGGATCGTAATAGTAGGGGATGTCGCATCCGGCGAAGAGCGCGCTATCGACCCGGATGCCCGGGCCGGCGGGCTCGCTCACGTAGTCGACGCGACCCAGCGACGGCAGGAAGTCGCGGAACGGGTCCTCAGCGGCGATGCGACACTCGATCGCCCACCCGCGCAGCTCGATGTCCTCCTGCCCAAAGGAGAGCCGCTCGCCGGCAGCGATCCGCAGTTGCTCGGCGACGAGGTCGATGCCGGTCACGAGCTCCGTGACGGGGTGCTCCACCTGGAGGCGGGCGTTGATCTCGAGGAAGTAGAAG
>JBGQNJ010000067.1:0-6340 GCA_041501065.1 Dehalococcoidia bacterium | reverse complement strand
TTCGCAGATACTTCTTGTAGTAGTGCCACATGCTGCGATGTCGCGCGACGATGCTCCGGCTCGGCAGCGTGCGGCTGCTGCGCCCGATGTGGTGGATGACGGACGTCTGCGGCAGGTAGACAACCTTGTAGCCGGCGCGGTGCACCCGCTGGCACAGGTCGACGTCCTCGATGTACATGAAATAGCCCTCATCCAGCAGCCCTATCTGCTCGAAGAGCGAGCGGCGCACCATCAGGCAGGCGCCGGACACCCAATCTACGTCGCTGATGCTATCGTGATGCCAATCGCTGAGCAGGTACTGCCGGGAGTAGCGATTGCCCGGGAAGAGGCGCGTCAGCAACGAGTAGCGGTTGAACAGCGCGACGGAGAAGGTCGGGAAGCTGCGGCAGGAAAGTTGCAGCGACCCGTCAGGGTTCAGAAGGCGCGGCGCCACGATGCCGGCGTCGTCGTGCTCGCGCAGGTAGGCCAGCATCGGCGCGAACGAGTCGGCCTCGATTTCGGAGTCGGGGTTCAGCAGGGCAATCGCCTCGCCGCTCGCCTCCCTCGCGCCGCGATTCGCCCCCGCCGCGAAGCCCAGGTTGCGCGGCATCCGCAGCAAGCGCACGTCCGGGAACTCCGTCGCCACCATTGGCGCGCTGCCGTCGCGCGAGTCGTTGTCGACGACGATGACCTCGCGCTCTACGGCCGGCGGGTGCGCCGCCAGCGATTGCAGGCAGCGACGCAGGTGCTCGCAGCCGTTATAGCTGACGATGACGATGGAGATGTCCACGCTCAGCCCTTCCTCAGCGCCGCTTCGTAGACTTCGATGGTCTCGCGGGCCGCCTTCTCCCAGCTAAACGTCGCTGCGCGCTCCAGGCCGCGCTGCCGCAGCGACGCGCTCAGGTCGGCGTCCTTCAGGATGCGCTCCATGGCGTCGCAGAGGGCGTCGGCGTCTCGCGGGTCGACCAGGAGGGCGGCGTCGCCGGTGACCTCGGGAATCGACGACACGTTGGACGCGACGACGGGCACGCCGCAGGCCATCGCCTCGAGAACCGGCAGCCCGAAGCCCTCGTACAGCGATGGAAAGACGAAGAGGTCGGCGGCGTTGTACAGCGCGGGCATTTCCTCCGGCGCGACGTAGCCCGTGAAGATGACCTGTCCCTTCAGTCCGAGGTCCTCCGCCAGCCGGAAGTCGGCGCCGTAGTTCCATGCCCGCTGCCCGGCCACGACGAGCTTCTGCTCGACGCCGCGCCGTCGCAGCTCCGCGAAGGCCTTCAGCAGCGTCGTGCGGTTCTTGCCCGGCTCCAGGCTGCCCACGCTGAGGATGAACCGGTCCGGCAGCAAGTGCTTGTAGCGCAGGCGGTCTAGGACCGCGGCGTCGTCTATCGGCCGGAACGCGGGCGCTGCCGCCTCGGCTATCGGCCGCACCTTCTCGGGCGGCGCGTGGAGGATGCGGACGATGTCGTCGCGGACGGCCTGCGAGGGGCAAATCAGCATCGCGGCGGCCTTCGCGGCGGCCCAACTGATGGAGCGGAAATAGAGGAGGCGGCTGCGCGGGTAGCGCTCCGGCAGGATGAAAAACGTCAGGTCATGGAAGGTGACGACGCGACGGCAGCCGGTCGTGAGAAGCGGCGTCGTGTGGTGCGGCGAGTGCAGCACGTCGATTGCCTGCGCCCGGAGCTGCGCCGGCAGGACGAGCTGCTCCCAAACCAGGCGCGCTGCTCGAAACCTCGCGCCAACGCGTACGACCCGAAACGACGGCCGCTCGCGCGCCAGGGCGTCGAAGGCATCGGTCTTCGCGAACACGACGTACTCGTTCTCGGCATCGACGCGGGCGAGGGCGCGGATGAGGTTGTCGGTGTAGACGCCGGCGCCGGCCATCAGGCGCGGTATCGAGGTAGCGTCAAAGGCGATGCGCATTACCGGAGGTCTCCTACTTCCAGCGTCCGCCCCATGCGGCCGCGGTAGTAGTCTAGCACGCCGAGCGCCAGCGCCTTCGCCATCGGCCGGTCGCGCCTGACGGCGTGGCGGCCCACGTATACGAGCCGCGTCGCCAGGAAATAGGCCGTGAACAACGCGAACCAGAAGCGCGACGACGAGTTCTTGCGCACCAGGTAGAGCCGGTTGCGCGTCGCATAGTAGTGCTTGAACGGCGTCATCCAGCCGCCGCCGCTCGACGCGCTCTCCATGTGGTAGACGACGGCCTCCGGGTCGTAGCGGAGGCGAAAGTCGGCGGCGAGGGCGCGCCGTAGCCAGTCGGTCTCCTCGTAGTACATGAAGAAGCGCTCGTCGAGCAGGCCGGCCTCGCGGAAGGCGGTCGCCGGCACGAGGGCGCAGCAGAAGCTGGCGGTCTGGAGGTCGCGCGGACGGCTCGTCGCGGGGCCGTCGGGCTTGCCGTGGAAGGTGTTGCTGAACAGGCCGAAGCGCCAGTCGAAGTCGCCGGCGTGGGTGCTGATGAGCCGCGGGTCGTCGTAGTAGAGGATTTTCGGGATGGCGATGGTGCGCTCGTCGGCGAACGCGACAAGCTTCGAGAGGAAGTCCTCCGTCAGCGTGGTGTCGTTGTTCAGGATGAGAATCCGGTCGAAGCCCTCGTCGAGGCAGTAGCGGATGCCGATGTTGTTGCCGCCGGCGGTGCCCAGGTTCTCCGGCGCGCGCAGGAGGACGGCGTCAGGCAGAAGGCGTTGCAGCTCGGCGTCGGAGCCGTCCGTCGAAGCGTTGTCGACGATGACGATGCGCCGGTTGGGGTAGTCGACGCGCGCCAGTGACTCGGCGAAGCGGTCGATGAAGGCGGCGCCGTTGTAGTTGACGGCGACGATGCCCACAGAGGGGCGCTGCGACTCAGGTTCGTCTTCCATGGGTGTGCGCAATGCATCTTATCATCCGCGGCGCGTTCGCTACATTGTCACCCGGACGAGAGTCTAGGTGACGCGTAGGGGCGCATCGCGATGCGCCCCTACCAAAACGCCGGTATCTCGCTACAATGCGAAGTGCTCGGCGAGCGCCTCTTGCCACGGCCGGAGCGTGATGCCGAGGCGCGCCCCCGCCTCGTTGCGGAGCACCGTGTAGGGCGGCTTCGGCGGATATGGCTTGTACTCCGCAAGCGTCGACGGCTTGAGGACGACGTCCGGGCGGCCGGCGAGGCATAGGACCTCCCGCGCCCACTCGAAGCGAGAGCACTCGCCGCTGTTCGTGAAGTGATAGACGCTGCAGACCCCGATTTCGACCAGTCGCGCGATCGCTGCCGCCAGGTCGCCCGCTAGCGTCGGCGTTGCGACCTCGTCCGTCACCACCGTCAGCTCCGGCTCCTGCGATGCGGCTGCCAGTATCTTCGAAGGGAAGTCGCGACTGCCGCCGCCGTATAGCCAGGCCGTCCGCACGATGTAGAAGCGGTCGACCAGCGCTCGCGCCTCCTCTTCGCCCTCAAGCTTGGAACGGCCGTAGGCGTTTACCGGCTTCGACGCGTCCGACTCGACATAAGGTTCGCCCTTCAAGCCGTCGAAGACCTCGTTGGTGCTCACGTAGAGGAGCGCCGCACCGGCGTCGCGACACGCAAGGGCGACGTTCCGCGTGCCGAGCCCGTTGACGCGATGCGCGAGGTCGGGGTCGTCTTCGCAGAGGCGCGTGTCCGTGAGCGCCGCCGCGTGGATGACGATGTCCGGCCGCGCCGCTTCGATTGTTCGACGCGTCGTGTCGGCGCCCGTGATATCGAGCTCCGGCAGGTCGCCGCCGTCGACGGTGTGGGTGGAGAAGGCGCGCATCAACTCGTGCCCCAACTGGCCGCGATTGCCGCTGATGAAGATGCGCATTTCGATTCCAGGCTAGGCGTTGCCGGGAGGCGCGCTACGGGCGGAGGCGAGTCGAGCGCCGTACTGCTTCTCGTAGTAGGCGCGGAAGGCGCCCGACTTGATCTTCTCCCACCAGCGGCGATTGTCGACGTACCAGGCGACCGTGTTCTCGAGCGACGCCGCGAAGTCGTGGCGCGGCGACCAGCCCAGGGCGCCGACCTTCTCGAAGTCGAGGGCGTAGCGGCGGTCGTGCCCCGGCCGGTCCTCGACATAACGGATCAGGCTGCGCGGCTTGCCCAGGAGGTCGAGTATCCCTTCGACGACGTCCATGTTCGGGCGCTCATTGCCCGCGCCGACGTTGTAGATCTCGCCGGGCGTGCCCTTGTGCAGGAGGAGGTCGAGCGCCTCGCAGTTGTCCTTCACGAAGAGCCAGTCGCGCACCTGCCGGCCGTCGCCGTAGACGGGCAGCGGCTGGTCGTCCATGGCGTTGCTGATGAACAGCGGCGCCATCTTCTCGGGGTACTGGTTCGGCCCGATGTTGTTGCAGGGACGGGCGATCACGACCGGCAGCCGGTGGGTCTCGATAAACGCGATGCACTGCATGTCGCCGCCGGCCTTGCTCGCGGAGTACGGGCTGCGCGGGTGCAGCGGGTCGTCCTCTTTCGAGCGATGCGGCGCCGGCACCTCGCCGTAGACCTCGTCCGTCGAGATGTGGAGCACCCGCTCGATGCGCCCGCCGGCCTCGGCGACGGCAGAGAGCAGGCAGTAGGTGCCGTAGACGTCGGTCTGGATGAACGGCGCCGGCTCCAGGAGCGAGCGGTCGACGTGGCTCTCGGCGGCGAAGTTGACGACGGCGTCGACCTCCCCGATGAGCTGTCCGACGAGATCGGGGTCGCAGATGTCGCCCTTCACGAAGCGGTAACGCTTGCCCAGCGGCCCGCCCTCGATGTCCAGCAGGTTGTCGGGGTTGCCGGCGTAGGTCAGCTTGTCGAGGTTGACGACCTCGTAGCCATCGTGCTGCGTCAGGATATGTCGAATGAAATGGCTGCCGATGAAGCCCGCTCCGCCCGTGACGAGGATCTTCCGCATGCTCCGCCTCGCTAGGGGATCCGCACCCGGCTGAAATCGCCGAGCACCAGCGTGTAGCTTCGCGGCTTGCCGTCGGCGCCTCGCAGGTCGACGTTGCGGCCGATGAGGCTGTCCTGGATGCGCGCCCCGATGCCGCTGATAACGGTGTTCTCCATGACCACGCTCTGCTCTATCTCCGCGTCCTGCACCAGGCAGTCGTAGTAGATCGACGTGAACGGCCCGACGTATGAGTTGACGATGCGCGTCCTCTCGCCGATTATCGACGGCCCCCGAATGACGCTGTTCACCACCTCGCAGCCCTCTTGCAATACGACGCGCCCTTCGACGCGCGACGCCTCGTCGACCCTCCCGGCGCTCGCAGGCTCCAGGCCCTCGAGTATCGCGCGGTTGGCATCGAGGATGTCGTCCATCTTGCCGGTGTCGATCCAGCAGCCGCCTGCGACCTCGCAGCGCACGTCGTGCCCGTGGTCGACCAGGTACTGGATGGTGTCCGTTATCTCCAGCTCGCCCCGCGCCGACGGCTTGATGCCGTTCACCGCCTCGAAGACGGAGCGGTCGAACATGTAGATGCCGATCACCGCCAGGTTGGACGGCGGCTCCTTCGGCTTCTCGACGACGCGCACGAGCCGGCCGTCGCGCAGCTCTGCCACGCCGAAGTCCTGCGGGTTCTTCACCGGGTAGAGCAGTATCTGACCCGCCGGCTGCGGGTTCTGACGGCAGAACTGGTCGACGAACGGGCGAATGCCCTCGCGCAGGAAGTTGTCGCCGAGGAAGAGCACGAACGGGTCCTCGCCCAGAAACCCCTGCGCGATCTTGACGGCGTGGGCAATGCCCAGCGGCGCGTCCTGCTCGATGTACGTCACGCTCACGCCGAACCGGCTGCCGTCGCCGACGGCCGCCATGACCTGCTCCTTCGTGTCGCCGACGACGATGCCGATGTCGCGCACGCCGCACTCGACGAGGTTCTCGATGGCGTAGAAGAGGATCGGCTTATTGGCGATGGGCACGAGTTGCTTGGCGCCGGTGTAGGTGAAGGGTCGCAGGCGGCTGCCCTGGCCGCCGCTGAGGATCAGCCCTTTGAGCTTGATCGGCAGGTCCACCATGTTGCCCCCGCCTCCGGGCGATGCGTTTCGTCCGAGCTTCGTGCAGCTATTGTAAGCTCAGGAGTTTGGGTCGGCAACTTCGGCGGAAAACCTACGTCGAGCGCTGGCTCCCCCGAAAGCGGAGCGGCAAGCGGTGCCACGACATCCGCCGCGCAGACCGTTTCTCACGATCTCAGCGATGGGGAAAGAGATTCCACTATCGCGTGGTTTTGGTGGCGGCGTGATTGGTTGGCTTCTCTAGTCGGTCAGTCGAAAATCGATGGCGTAGCATCTGACTGCGATGATGCCGGGTATCGCTTTCAAGGCATATTGCAGCCGGCTGTCTTTTTCCTTACAGATGATGAGGCCCTTTACGGGCTGATTCTGCGTGCACAGGTTTTCCTG
>JBGQNJ010000066.1:0-6375 GCA_041501065.1 Dehalococcoidia bacterium | reverse complement strand
GTCGCCAGCGTTTCGCCGTCCACGAACCGGTCCAGGCTATCCAGTGCTCCGAACACCATGATGACGATGTCCGGGTCGAGGTCGCTAATGGCAGAGGGCCATGTTTCGCGCCAGGTCCGGCACTTATCCGCGGTGTCAGTGGAGACCTTGCCGTCGTAGCCGTACTCCTTGTCGACGTCGAGGAAGCCGCAACCAACCATGGTCCTGTGCCACACAGAGATGCTGTACTGGGGCGCAACTTCGTCGAGCCCGGGAGCCATTGACAGCGCGACCGAGTCGCCCAAGGTCAGCACGCGCGTTGGCGCAAAGCTCGCCACCCCGTCGAATTCCGGCAGGGTGTCGTCGACGCCGCTCGTAGCCGCAAGGACCTGTCGCACCAACCAATCGGCGACGATGAATGAGCTTTCGGTAGTGAAGTGGACGCCGTCTTCGCGCATCCTGATCCCATCGACGGAAAGGTCGCTGAACTTGCCTTCGGGACAGGCAAAGTTGTTCAGGTCAATCAGGATGACCCTGCCCGGATGCTGCTCTGCGAATTGCCGATAGAGACCGTCCAGGTCATCAAGGCGCCAGTGAGCGTCTTGCTCCGCCTTTACCCCTGTTTCGCCCGCCTGTTTCCAAAGCTTCGACCCGGGATACGGCCAGGTTACCAGCGCCAGCTTCCCGCCTTGCGCGGTCAACACATCGAGCTGTGTTTGTAGCTCGTTGAGGACGTAGTCGTTCCACTCAGGCGTGCCGGTCTTCAGCGTAACACCGTTCACCACGTGGTCCGGGTAGTCCCAGCCCCCAAAAAGCATCAGCACGACATCTGGGCGGAAAGCGTTCACGTCCGAACGCCACGTCTTGCGCCATTCCTTGCACCCGTCCTCCATATCCTTGGAAGGCTTCGACGAGAAATCGATCATCATGTCCCCCGGAACGAAGCCGCAATACAGGCGAGACCGGTTCCACACGGAGAGATTCCGGCCCTGACCTACTTGCGTTAAGCCCGGTTCCAGCGACAACGCCACTGAATCGCCTATCACCATGACCCGCGAGATCCGGGAGATCGATGCCGCTTCGACCTGTGGCATCGCTGCAACGGGTGCAGCGGTTACGGGCGATAGGGAACCGCGAGTCGAGAAGACCATGACGACGGCGACGCAGGCGGCCCCGGCCGGCGCGAACGTCCAGGTTATCCTGCGACCGCGGAAGGCGCCGCGTCGCACCGGCATCTCGATGAGATTGTAGGAGACGATGGCGACTGCCAGCGTGGTCAAGATACGGAGGGCGAACAGAGCGTAGCCGTCCCAGCCTGTCCTGTCGACTGTCAGCATCAGATACACGGGCCAGTGCCAGAGGTAGACGCCGTACGAGATCAGCCCCAGCCCGCGCAGTGGCGGCAGCGAGAGCACTCTGCCCAAAGGACTCGTCCTCGGTTGCACGACGGCCGTTATGACGACGGCGACGCCCAGCGCCAGCATGAGAAAGCCGCCGCGATAGAGAAGCGTGCTGCCCTCCGGCGTGGCGCTCCAGAAGAAGCCGAGACCGACGGCGCATGCCAGAGCAACCACCTGCAGCAGGCGCCCCAACGCCACGTGCCGGATGGGCCCCAGGCGCAGGAGCAACATCGCAAGCGTCGCTCCCACGAGGAGCGATTGCGCGCGCGTGTCGGTGCCGTAGTAGACACGCGAAGGGTCTCGCCCCGGCTCGAACAGCAGCCCCATGAGAAGTGCCGACCCCGCCAGTAGCGCCAGCGACACCGGCAGCAGCAGGCTCGTGGAGCCGCGTCGCAGGCGCAGGAGGACCACGACGACCAGCGGCCAGACGATGTAGTACTGCTCCTCAATCCCCAGTGACCAGGTGTGGCGCAGCGGCGAAGGCAATGAGAACTGGTCGAAGTAGGACTGGCCGGCGAATATCGGCCGCCAGTTCGCCACATAGGCGATTGTGGCCAGTGCGTCGCCGCGGATCTTCGCCAGCTCCAGACGCCCGGCAAGGAAGACGGCGTACACGGCGACGCCGATGAGCATGACGAAGAGCGCCGGCAGGAGGCGTCGCGCCCGTCGCGCCCAGAACGCGACGAGTACGATTCCGCCGCTCCTGCGCCACTCCGTGAGGAGGAGGCTGGTGATGAGAAAGCCGCTCAGGACGAAGAAGGCGTCGACGCCGAGGAAGCCGCCGCGCGCCCATCCAAAGCCGGCGTGATAGGCCAGGACGGCGGCAACGGCCAGGGCGCGGATGCCGTCGAGCGCCGGCTGGTATGCGACCGAACGGCGATGGCCCTCAGGGAGTTCCTGCGTGGCTACATCAGTACTGGGGACGATCATTCCTATCGAAGCCCGTCAAAGCGAACGATCCCGGTTCTGCGAAAGGTCGGCGGGTGGTCAGAGCAGCGCCATTATACGCCGTGGTCGGGGGTTATGTGGAGTGGAAACGGGAGGAGAAAAAGCTGAAGCGGGAAACGGGCCTCGAACTCGCGACCTTCTGCTTGCGTTTTCGAAGCCCGGTGGCTCCGCGGGCTCGCGCTTCTTAGCCCCGCCGCGCGCCCCGCGCCCGCTCGCTCGCCGTGAGCAGCCGCTTTCGCAGTCGCAGGCTCTTCGGCGTCACCTCGAGCATCTCGTCCTCGGCGATCCACTCCAGTGCCTGTTCCAGCGACATGCGCCGCACCGGCAGCAGTTGCACCGCGATGTCCGACGTCGACGAGCGGATATTGGTGAGCTTCTTTTCCTTCGTGATGTTGAAGTTGATATCCCCCTCGCGCGCGTTCTCGCCGAGGACCAGCCCCTCATACACCCGTTCCCCCGGCTCGACGAAAATCTCCCCGCGCTCCTGCGCCTGCTCGATAGCGTACGCCACCACCGCGCCCGTGCGGTCTGCCACCAAAGCGCCGTTCGTGCGATGCTCGATCTCACCCTGCCACGGCTTATACCCGTCGAACAGGTGGTTCAACAGCCCCGTGCCGCGCGTGTCCATCAGGAACTGGCTGCGGAAGCCGATGAGCCCCCGCGATGGGATGCGGAACTCCAGCCGCACCCGGCCCGTGCCGTGGTTCACCATGTTTGTCATGCGCCCCTTGCGGCTGGCGATCTTCTGCGTCACGATGCCCACGTACTCCTCCGGGCAGTCGATCACTAGGTGCTCCATGGGCTCGTGTACTACGCCATCGATTTCGCGGGTTATCACCTGTGGCTTGCTCGCCGACAGCTCAAACCCCTCGCGCCGCATCGTCTCGATCAAGATCGCCATCTGCAGTTCACCTCGGCCCGACACCTTGAAGTTGTCCGCCGAGTCGCCCGGCTCAACGCGCAGCGCCACGTTCGTCAGCACTTCCCGCTCCAGCCTGTCCTTCAGGTTGCGCGACGTTACGAACCGTCCCTCCTGACCGGCGAAGGGCGACGTGTTGATCGAAAACATCATGCTCACCGTCGGCTCGTCGATGGTCACGCGCGGAAGCGCCCGCGGGTCATCCGCGTCAGTGATAGTGTCCCCGATGTTCACCTCGTCGAATCCTGCCAGTTGCACGATCTCCCCCGGCCCTGCCTGGGTCACCTCGACGCGCTCCAGCCCCTCAAATGTGTACAGATAGCTTATCCGGGCGCGATCGATGCTGCCGTCCTCGCGCACCAGTGCCACGTCCTGCTTCGCGCGCAGGCGCCCGTTGACGATACGTCCCACCGCCAGCCGTCCGACAAAATCCGAGTAATCAAGATTCAGCACCAGCATCTGCAGGGGCATTGACGGCTGATAGCGCGGTGCCGGAATCGACCGGATGATCTCCTTGAACAGCGGCTGCAGGCGATGGTCCTTGCCTTCGGGCGTCAGCCGGCAAACGCCGCCGCGCGCGTTCGTGTAGAGCACAGGAAAATTGAGCTGGGACTCGTGCGCGTCGAGGTCGATGAAAAGATCGTAGATCTCGTCCAGCACCTCCTGCGGCCGCGCGTCCTTCCGGTCGATCTTGTTGATCACGACGATCGGCGGCAGTCCCAGTTCCAGCGCCTTCTTCAGCACGAAGCGCGTCTGCGGCAGCGGCCCTTCGCTGGCGTCGACCAGCAGCAGCACGCCGTCCACCATCTTCAGTGTGCGCTCCACCTCGCCCCCGAAGTCGGCATGCCCGGGCGTATCGACGATGTTGATCTTGTACCGGCCAAACCGCACCGCTGTGTTCTTAGCCAGAATCGTGATCCCCTTCTCGCGTTCCAGGTCGTTCGAGTCCATCACCCGCTCGACGACCTCTTGGTTCTCGCGGAAGACGCCGGTCTGCCACAGCATTGCGTCGACCAGCGTCGTCTTGCCGTGGTCGACGTGGGAGATGATCGCAATGTTGCGGATGCCCTTTCGGACGGCGTCACCCTCGATGGCAGTGATTTGGGCTGTGCTCATAGTGCTCCATCAAGAAAGCCAAGCGAAGTGCCCGGCTTCGTCTACGGTTTTGGGGAAAAGACCTAGAGCGGGAAACGGGAGTCGGACCGCGACCCGCTGCCCGGCATGCGCAGGTTCAGAGGCCACTGCCCGGGGATCGGTGCGCCTTACTGCTAACCGCGCACGGGGACCGCTAGCGGTCTGAGTCTGACAGATACGGATGGAGTTTTGGCACCCCACACCCGGTATTGTCGACGTGTCGTCTAGGACATCGATGTCGCCTTACTTCCCGCTCGGCGCTTTCTTGACCTTGTCCTGCTTAGGCTTCTTGATCTTCTTGCCGCCCTTATCCTTGCGTGCCATTGTGTCCCTCCTTCCGCTTTCGTCAAGATAGTAACACGAGCCGGAGCCGCGGGCGAAGGGCCTCACGGAGCCACAGCCTCCGCTCGCACAATCTCATCACCCTGTTGCATACCCGGGGCAGGCGACTCCGAAGCATCTGCCTGGAAAGCAGACGGTCGGCGTGTTAGCAGCGCGAAAGGCCGAACCTTCTCGCGGGCCTTCCTCCATGTATGGGTCTTGGGGCCCCACAGCCCATCAGTGAATCTGTAATGAGCATGCCTCCTCGACGTTCTCACTTCTGACGCTGCATCTGTGAGAGCGGCAGCTGAATACTGGTCGGCGAGCACTCTCCGCCCGTCCCTTATCGCTGAAGGCGGCAGGCACAACTTTTCCTGGGGCCGAGGGGCCGGCAAAGGGGAGGCGGGGCCCTGCACCGCGTCCCTTGGCCCTTGTTGAAACAAGAGTCGGTGTGGCGAGACAGGCGGGTGACTTCTTGCCACCCCACAGGCTAAGGGATTGCTCCCCAGCGGAGGGTCAGCCCACCTGGTGGACGTGGATGGCCCGGCTCCGCTGCGGCTGCCGGGGGTCCGGCTCCGTTTCGAACTCCACCTGCTGGCCCTCGTTCAGTTCATCGAAAGTCGGATTCTCCACCGAACTGCTGTGGAAGAAGACTTCCTCCGCCGTGCCGTCCGGCTGAATGAAGCCAAACCCCCGATCGCGGACCAAGCGCTTTATAGTGCCTACTGCCATATGGACCTCCTTAACGGGCCTGCCGGATTGTCTCAGGGAAGGCACCCCGTGGGACAGGCTTCCCCAGATGGGACGGCGACCATTGCCGGAGCGCGCCCTATCGGTGCGCTTTCGCGCGCGGCGCGCCTGGGGGTGCCAATATCGCATCCGTGTCTGCGTATGTCAAGCAGCCACCCATTCGTACTTGTGGTGGAGACCACCAACGACCGGTCGAAGGATGATCCTTCCGGTCCGCAACCCTCTGCCTAGAAAGCAGATGGTCATCGCGTTTGGCAGCAAGGAAGGCTGGGCGAAATGCCCGGCCTTCCTTAATGCATGTGTGTTCTGGAGCGGGAAACGGGACTCGAACCCGCGACCCTCTGCTTGGGAAGCAGATGCTCTACCAACTGAGCTATTCCCGCTCGGCGCTCATTCTATGCCCGCTTCCCACGACTGTCAACGCGCCTCGCCCAGCCGCGGTCGCGCGCCGAACCGCGCAGATATTGTTGATTGAAAGCCCTTTTTCGCAGATAATGTTCACGTAAAGCGACCGGCTCGACTCGACGTGACTTCGCGCGGCTTCCTTCGTCCGCTGCGATGGACTCGCCTCTCGTGTCCCCTGGCATGGAAGGTGCCGTCGGGCCGATACTAACGTGTGAGGTTGCATGTGAAGACAAACCTGGAGATCGAACAAGGTTTCGAGAAACTGCCGATCGCCGACGTGATGGCGACGCTCGGAGTCGATCCCGATAGCATCAACCTCCACGGCAAGTACATCGCCAAGCTGCCGCTGTCCATCCTCCGCGAGCGGGCTGGCCACCCAGACGGCCAGCTCGTCCTCGTCACCGCCATCACGCCCACACGCAGCGGCGAGGGCAAGACCACCGTCGCCATCGGCCTCTCCGACGCTCTGACCAGACTCGGCGAGAAGGCCGTACTCTGCATCCGCGAGCCCTCTCTCGG
>JBGQNJ010000065.1:0-6494 GCA_041501065.1 Dehalococcoidia bacterium | reverse complement strand
GTTCAAGGACGAGGTGCGCCAGGTCGGCCGGGAGCTGGGACTGCCGGAGGAGATCGTCCGGCGCCACCCGTTCCCGGGGCCGGGACTCGCGGTGCGCATCCTTGGGCCGGTGGACGCGGAACGGGTCGCCACGCTCCAGCAGGCCGACGCCATCTACCTCGAGGAGATTCGCGCCGCCGGCCTGTACGATGAGATCTGGCAGGCGTTCGCGGTGCTGCTGCCCGTGCACTCCGTGGGCGTGATGGGCGATTTCCGCACCTACGGGCACGTGGTGGCGCTGCGGCTCGTGACGGCGGAGGACGCGATGACGGCGGACTGGGCGCGGCTCCCGTACGACCTGCTGGCGCGCATCGCGAACCGCATAGTGAACGAAGTCCCCACGGTCAACCGCGTCGTCTACGACATCACTTCGAAGCCGCCAGGGACGATTGAGTGGGAGTAGTACCCATGTCCGAATTGGTTGCAGTTGCGCTAATAACCGGTGGGCTGACACTCGGTAGCTCTCTTGCCACTCAGTGTTTGAGTAATCGTGCCGAGCGGCAAAGAGCAAGGCTCCAGTTCAACGCCGGTATCAAAGCCAAGCAGATGGACTACGAGAGGGAGGACCGGCTGGCCATAGTTCGCCCTCTCCGCGACTACCTAGACGACTTGGGCAGAACATTCGGCGAAATCTGGACAGAGGAATTCAAGCAGAGCCGTGAAGCTGGGGCCCAAGTTTGGCTCATCAAGGTTCGTAGTCAGCTCCTTCGCGGCGCGACTCTGATGCATTCTATGGGCGACGACGAGCTTCGCGCTAGCTTGCAGGAAGTCGTCGGCAGGGTAAGTGCTCTTGCGGGCGCCGTTCGCGATTCCCTAAAGACGGCCCCAAATACGGAGGAGGCAAGAGACGCTTCAGCCCAAGTCAGACAGTTCAACAGCGAACTAGTACCGCTTCTCAGAGACGTTTATACCAAGCTTGACCGCTATGGCCGCCAGGTCGAGATACTAGGTCTCGACGATTGACATTTGGTGCTCTGCGATATTGCCACTGGAAGCGCCAGCCGCTACCATCATGACGGCAGGACGCCGTATCCCCACTCGATAGAGGAAGCGTTTGCGAGTTCTCATCGTCGGCTCCGGCGCGCGTGAACACGCCCTCGCCTGGAAGCTGCGCCAGTCGCCGCGCCTCGATGCCCTCTACGTCTCCCCCGGCAACGCCGGCACGGCAGAGATAGCGGACAACCTCTCGATAAAGGCGAACGACGTCGACGGCATCGTGCGCACGGCGCAGGAGCAACGCATCGACCTCGTCGTCGTCGGACCGGAAGAGCCGCTGACGCTGAGCCTCGTCGACCGCCTGGACGCAGCCGGCATCGCCGCCTTCGGCCCGAGCAAGGCCGCGGCGGAGATCGAGGCGAGCAAGGTCTTCGCCAAGGACCTGATGGTGCGGCACGGCATCCCGACCGCAAAGCACCGCAGCTTCGACTCCGTGCTCGAGGCGGGCACGTACATCGCCGAGCACCCGCAGCCGCTCGTCATCAAGGCGGACGGCCTGGCCGCCGGCAAGGGCGCGATCCTGACGCGCGACTCCGCCGAGGCGTTCGAAGTCGCCGATGCCCTCCTCTGCGACCGCGTCTTCGGTGACGCAGGGGCGCGCATCGTTGTCGAGGAGCGACTGAGCGGCCGCGAGACGTCGGCGCAGGCGTTCACCGACGGTCGCACGGTCGTCTCGATGCCGCTCTCCTGCGACCACAAGGCCGTCTTCGACTACGACGAAGGCCCGAACACGGGCGGCATGGGCGCCTACAGCCCGCCCGGCTGGCTCTCGCCGGAGACGGTCGACTGGATCCACGAGCACGTCACCGTCGCCACAGTGCGCGCCATGGCGGAGGAGGGCCGGCCGTATCGGGGTGTCATCTATCCCGGGCTGCTGGTCACCGAGCAAGGGCCGAACGTCCTGGAGTACAACTGTCGCTTCGGCGACCCGGAGACGCAGGCGATACTGCCGCGCCTGAAGAGCGATCTGCTGGAGATACTGTGGGCGGTCGCGAACCAGCGCTTGCATGAGGCGAGCGTGGAATGGCGCGATGAGGCGTGCGTCGCCGTGGTCATGGCGTCCGGCGGCTACCCCGGCAAGTACGAGACCGGATTCCCTATCGAGGGGCTGGACGATATCGACGACGATGTTATGCTCTTCCACGCCGGCACAAAGAACGACAACGGCCGGATCGTGACGAACGGCGGCCGCGTGCTGACCGTGTCAGCGCTGGGCGCGACGCTTGAGGAGGCGCGGCGGAAGGCGTACGCGAACGTGGAGCGCATCCGCTGGCCGGGCGCGCACTACCGGACGGACGTCGGCGGGCGGCGGTACCGTCCGCGGCCGGAGTGGCTGGAGATCCCATGAACAAACCCGTTGTAGCCGTCGTCATGGGGTCGCAGTCGGACGCGCCGACGATGCAGGAGTGCCTCGACACTCTCGACAAGCTCGGCATCGCCTACGAGACGCAGGTCATGTCGGCGCACCGCACGCCGGACAAGGTGCGACAGTTCGCGCGGTCGGCCGCTGAGCGCGGCATCCGCGTGATCATCGCCGGCGCGGGCGGCTCGGCAGCGCTGCCGGGCGTCATCAAGGCGTACACGGCGCTGCCGGTCATCGGCGTGCCGCTCGCATCGAGCGACCTAAAGGGCGTCGACGCCCTCATGGCGATTGCGCAGATGCCGCCGGGGGTACCGGTCGCGACCGTCGCCGTCGGCAAGTGGGGCGCGCGCAACGCCGCCCTCCTGGCCGCGGAGATCCTCGCCCTGAGCGACGCCAAGGTCCGCAAGGCATACGAGGACTACCGTCAGGGGCTGGCATCGGGTTAGACTGGGACGTGCAATCCCCCACAGGTGATAACGATGTTCAGACACAATAGCGAAGCCACGCCCGTCGAGATGTTCCCCGGCATCGTGCGCCGCGCGCTCTGCGGTGACGAGCGGATGACGCTCTGCGAGATCACGCTGCACAAGGGCGCCGTCGTGCCGCTGCACAGCCACGCGGACGAGCAAACCGGCTATGTCATGCAGGGCCGCATGCTCTTCAAGATCGGCGAGGAGGAGCGCGAGATAGGCCCCGGCTACGGCTACCTCGCGCCGGGCAACGTCCCCCACGCGCTGACCGCCCTGGAGGACAGCCTCATCGTTGAGGTCTTCTCGCCGCCGCGAAAGGGGTATTTGGAATAATGATCCCGAAGTACTCCCGACCGGAGATGGCCGCCATCTGGTCCGACAAGGGCAAGTACGACCGCTGGCTCCAGGTCGAGATCGCTGTCTGCGACGCCTGGGCCGAGCGCGGCGACATCCCGACGGAGGCGGCGCAGAAGATCCGCAACGCCCGCTACAACCTGGAGGACTTCGAGCGCTACCTGAAGGAGATCCACCACGACGTCATCTCCTTCCTTCGCTCCGTCGCCGATAGCCTGGGCGAGGAGTCGCGCTTCGTGCATATGGGGCTCACGTCCTATGACGTCGTCGACACCGCGCTCGGCATGCAGCTCCGCGACTCCTGTGACATCCTCCAGCGCGACCTTGAAGCTCTCACGGCCACTGTCGAGGAGAAGGCGCGACGCTACAAGGACACGCTGATGATGGGCCGCACGCACGGCGTCCACGCGGAGCCGATAACCTTCGGCCTTAAGCTCGCCGGCTGGGTCGACGAATTGCGACGCAACGCCCGCCGTCTCGCCGACGCGCGCGCGGAGGTGGCCGTCGGCAAGGTGAGCGGCGCCGTCGGCAGCCACGCGACCGTCCCGCCGGATATCGAGGAGACGGTGTGTGGGCGCCTGGGCCTAGGCATCGAGCCGATCAGCACGCAGATCGTGCAACGCGACCGTCACGCCCGCTTCGTGACGACGCTGGCGATACTGGCGTCATCGCTGGAGAAGTTCGCGACGGAGATCCGCCATCTCCAGCGCACCGAGGTGCTGGAGGTCGAGGAGCCGTTCGAGGAGGGCCAGGCGGGGTCAAGCGCCATGCCGCACAAGCGCAACCCGGAGAAGTGCGAACGCGTCTGCGGACTGGCGCGCGTCGTGCGGGGGTACAGCGTAACGGCCCTGGAGAACGTCTCTCTCTGGCACGAACGCGACCTCACGGACTCAGCGCCGGAACGCATCATCCTACCCGACTCCTGCCTCCTGCTTGATTACATCTTGGACCTCTTCACGTATGTCGTGCGCGGCCTCCAGGTCTACCCGGAGCGGATGCGCGAGAACCTGGAGCTGACGCAGGGTCTCGTCTTCACGTCGCGGGCGCTCGTCGCGCTCGTCAACAAGGGGTTGAGCCGCGAGAAGGCGTACAAGCTCATCCAGTCGTGCTCGATGCGGGCCTGGAAGGAGCGCGTCCCTCTGCGCGGCCTGCTCGAAGGCGACGCCGAGGTGTCGAGCCGGCTGTCGGCGGCGGAGCTGGACGAGATATTCGACTACAGCGTGTACACGAAGTACGTCGACCACTCCTTCAAGAGGGTCAATCTGTAGTGATCGCTCCATCGAACCCGTTGCGCCGGCCCATGGACTTGGGCCAGATCATCGACGGGGCGATTCGGCTCTACCGGCTGAACTTCGGCGAGCTCCTGGCGATGGCTGCTGTCACCCTGCCGGTAAGCGCCGCGAGTGCCATCGTCGGCGGGCTCATTGACGACGTAGTAATTGCCGCCATCGTGACTGTGGCCCTGGCTGTTCCGAGTGTGGCCATTGGGCTCGTCGCGCAGGCGGCGATCGCGCGGGCCGTCGCTGACATAGACGAGGGCGTTGCGCCCGACTTCAACTCCGTCTACGGGCGGGTCCTGCCGCGGGTGGGCACACTGTTTCTGACGGCGTTGCGAGTCGCAGTGATAGTGGTGGCGCTCGGCATCACGATTGTCGGTATCCCGTTTGCCATCTACTTCATGGTCCGCTGGGCCTTCTTCACACAGACAATCGTTATCGACGGCGAGACCTCAGGGAATGCGACGAGGGCCAGCGCGCACATTGTGCAGGGGTCGTGGTGGCGCACGTTCGGCATCCTGATCGTGGTGGGGATTCTGGCCAGCCTTCCGGCGGCCGCGGTGAGCCTGCTGTTCTCGGCTGCCTCTCCGGTAGCGGCCAACCTGGCCAGCGCGGTCGTCGCGGTCATTGTGTTCCCGTTCAGCGCGGGGGCGATCACGCTGTTGTTCTTCGATCTTTCTAGCAGGGAGCGTGAACGTGCTGGCACAGCCGATTAGGGACTGCCAAGCGCGTGATTAGACGGGCGGAGAGGGATATTGGCTGCGATGACGCTCGATGCCGGCCGACTGCGTAGATCCATGACGTTGGGCGAGATCCTGAGGGGAGCGCTGGCGCTGTACCGTCGTCACTTTCGTGCCCTCTTGATCATCTCGGTCACTGCCCTGCCCTTCTCCATCGTTTCCCAGCTTGGATTTATCCTCTCTGCCGGAAACAGGCTTCTCGTCAACTGTCTTGTTCTCCTGGGTCAAGTAGTCGAAATCATCTTCATAGCCGTCCTTGCCACCGCCGTAGCGCATGTGGCGGACCACAACGAGATCGCAGTCGGGTCTGCATTTGCCCACGTGCTGAGGCGGCTGGGCGCACTGTTCCTAGCTGTGGTTCGAGTCCTAGGTATCGTCTTCATCCTAGCTGTAACAATCGTCGGCATTCCCTTCGCCATTTTCCTTGGCGTGCGGTGGGCGTTTTTCACTCAAGCGGTGGTTCTTGAGGATGCGTCGTCGGGGGAGGCACAATCTTACAGCAGAGAAATCGTGCAGGGGCACTGGTGGCGCGTCTTCGGCATTTTGTTGCTCTTGTGGGTTCTTGGAGTGGCTGTCACGTCACCGGCAACAACAATCACGTGGACCGTTTCTCGACCTATCGGAGCTATTCTCGCGAATCTGATCGGTGTGATATTCCTGCCCTTTGCAGCGATCGCATATACACTCTTGTTCTTCGATCTTCAAAGCAGGGAGCGCGAACGTGCCAGTATTGCTTGAGACCAACCTTCCCAACCTCTACGCCCGCGGCAAGGTGCGCGACACCTACGACCTCGGCGGCGGACGCCTGCTGATCGTCGCTACCGACCGCATATCGGCGTTCGACGTGGTGCTGCCTCAGGGAGTGCCCGACAAGGGCGCCGTCCTCACGCAGCTCTCCGCCTTCTGGTTCGAGAAGACGGCGGACGTGATGCCGAACCACATGCTGCGCCTGATCAGCAACTGCGACAACGCGGACCTGCCGTTCCCCTGCTCGCACGACATCGCCGGGCGGTCGATGATCGTCAAGAAGGCGAAGCGGGTCGATATCGAGTGCGTGGCGCGCGGTTATCTATCAGGATCGGGCTGGGTCGAGTACCAGCAAACTGGCTCAGTCTGCGGCATCCCTCTGCCGAAGGGGCTGCGAGAAAGCGACAAGCTCCCGGAGCCGATTTTCACGCCATCGACGAAGGCGGCGAGCGGCCATGACCTCAACATTAGCCTGGCGCAGGTCGCCAACATGGTAGGCCCGGAGACG
>JBGQNJ010000064.1:0-6650 GCA_041501065.1 Dehalococcoidia bacterium | reverse complement strand
TTAAACTTGTAGACAGGCCGGCCGCCTGCGTCTTTGCTGTACGGCCGGTCATTGCGAACGAACTCCTCTATCCAGCGGACATGCTCGCTATTGTCGGTGTCGACGTGCATCGTGCGGAATTTGTAGTACCGGAAGACGCGGCCATTCCGGCCCACGACCGGCGCTCGAAACAGAGCAGGCCCGGCCGATGTCAGCCTTATCGCCAGCGCTATCGCAAGCCACAGAGGGGAGAGCAGGACAAGGACGGCTGCCGCCAGGACGCGATTGCAGATCGCAGTGATCATCTCGTAGGTTCGGCCACCACGGGGCTGGAGATCATCCTCCAGCGCGCTCTCCCGAACCATCACCGCGCTGTATTCCTGCGACTCAACCATCTCTACCTCACGCCTATGTCAAACATAAACCTGATGACACGGTCCTCTCGAAAAAGCAGATCGCAGCTCTGCCGAACCCAGCTCCCAGGGTCGCGACAGTCAGCCAACCGCGCTCCGCACACTCTCTTCCTCACCCGCATCCTCCTTTGCCGGAACCTCTGCTGCCCGCCTCAATGCCACCGTCAGAGAGTGAACCAGCATCAGGTGAACGTCCTCTATCATTCCCTGGCTGTCGCAGGGGACAACCACGCTGATATCCGTCATCCGGCTGAGCGCCCCGCCATCGAAGCCGGAGAAGCCGATGGTGACGGCTCCCGCTTCGCGCGCCGCCTCGACGGCCTGGAGCACGTTGGGCGAGTTACCGCTGCCGGAGACGGCGATGACAACGTCGCCCGGCTGGAGAAGCGACTCAAGCTGGGCGGCGAAGACTCTGTCGAAGGAGGTATCGTTGGCCCAGGCGGTGAGAAGGGCAACGTTGTCTACTAGAGAGACGGCAGTAATACCGCCAAGGCTGTCTCGCCTGTTTGGTTTTAGCCAGTCGGTGGCGGCGTGGCTGGCGGTGGCGGCGCTGCCGCCGTTGCCGAGCACGTAGATGGTCTTTCCCTCAGCCCTGGCCCGCAGCAGCTCCTCGGCCACTCTGGCCACATTGGCCGTCGGCAACAGTTCAAGGGTTTCCTTTACCTGCTGGAAGTACGACTCCAATAGGTAGATGATCTCTGCTCGAGGCAGGATGTAGGACAACGAGTTTCCGCTGTCCGCTTCCCGCCTCGCTCTGTGGTTGGCGAGTCTTATCGGCTTCATGTCGCCCTCCCCACAGTCTTCGTCTCGACAGCGGCCTCCTGTTTCCTGGGACGGACAAGAAGATAAGAGGCCGGCAGGCTCTTCTCGCGCCTAAGCATCCGCTTGAAGGAAGCGAACATGAGGCGCAGGTCGAGCCAGATTGAATAGTCGCGCACGTAGGCTATGTCCTTGATCGCTTGCTCTTCCCTGCCCTCGCCTCGAGAAGCGTCGGCAGCGGGGCCGGTGAGCCCGGGCCGCACGAGAAGCAGATTTCGCGCCCAGGGCTGGTCAGCGCCAGCCTCAGACTCGGCGACAGCGCGGGGCCCCACGAGGCTCATGTGGCCAGCGATCACGTTCACAGCGTTGGGCAGCTTCCCCAGGCGGCTAGTGGCAACCGCGCGACGCCAACGCCACGCCCAGCGCGCCGGCCAGCTCTGGGGCGCCGGTTTGGCCGGGGGAGCGACCATCAGAAGGGAGAAGCCCTTCCTTCCGCGCTGCCCCAGGACGGGCCGGCGGGCCAATACCGGCCCGCAGCGGTCCATGCGTGCCGCCAGCCAGCAGAGAGCCCAGACGGGACTCGCCAGCAATAGGAGGAACAGTGAGGCCAGGTAATCCAGCCCCCCTTTCAGGACGACGTCTACGCCGGTGATCCGGAGAGGCTGGAGGCTGACCAGCGGTAGGAAGCCGCTGTCCGTCATCTGAGCGCCGGTGGCCACAAGATGTTGTAGACCAGGAGCAAGCCGAATCTTGACACCGTTGTTCTCGGCCGCCAACTCCAGCAAGTCGCGGTAGCTTTCCCAGCTAATGGCGTGGGGGACGACGAGGAGCGTGGAGACACCACAGCTCGCCGCAACCTCGCGCACTGCCCTGGGGTCGCCGAGGACGCGCAGGCCATCGGTTACGCGGCTGCCTACGGGGCGGTAGTCATCGAGAAAGCCTACGATCTGGATGCCGGTCGACGTCGGCGAGTTGAGATGCCTGGCCACGGCGGCGGCGTGCTCATCGGTGCCCACAACCAGCCACTTGCGAATGAAGAGACCCGCCTCGCGAAGCCGGAAGACTAGCCGCCGGATGAGGAAGCGAGAGCCGCCGACGAGGGGCATGGCCAGCAGCCAAAACAGCACCAAGGCCCCCCGCGAGATCGGCTCACCAGTTAGAAAAGCCAGAATGAGGACAATCGCTATGCCATAGGTGCTGGCTTTGGCCACCGCCTCATATTCGCGATGGCCACCGAACAGCATCTCCAGGTCGTAGAGACGGTTCATGGCGAACAGCAACATGACGATGACCAGAGTCAAAGCGACGAAGATGACGGTAGCCCGCGTGGGCTCATGCGTAGCCGCCGGCCAGGGTGTGTCGCCGTACCTCAGGCCAAAGCTGATGGCCAGCGCCGCGATGAGCATCAGCAGGTCCGCCGCCATCAGCCCCAGAACCGGTAGACGCGATTGCTTAGACATAGCCCCTTAAGCCGACCTCGACAGGAGGTGCGGCAGAGTAGTCACTGTGAGGCCCCGAGTTCATAAGCACCTTGGCCCCGCCCGTGTCGAACTGGAAATCCATGCGATAGAGTCCAAGCGATTCCATCTCCGCGCACAGGCGATCGCGGAAGGCCGGCTCGCAGTAAAGGAGGAGGAAACCGCCGGCGCCGGCGCCAGCCACCTTGCCCCCCACAGCGCCCTTGCTGAGCGCCCGCTCGTAGATCTCATCGATGCGGGGGTTGGTGACGCTGCCGGCCAGGCGCTTCTTGTGCTCCCAGGAGTCGCGCAGAATGTGCCCAAAACGGTACATCTCCCCCTTCTCCAGGGCCTTCTTCGTCTCCACAGCCGCCTCCTTGAGGTGATGCAGGGCTTCCACGACCTCGATTTTCTTACCACGGGCAGCCTGCCGCTGCTCTTGAAGGATATCGGCGGCGCTACGGGAGGAGCCCAGGAAGAAGAGGAGGAGGCTATCCCGAAGCTGATCGCGGACGGTGGCGTCCAGCGTCAGGGACTCCACCTGAACGCCCTCTCTCTGGAAATAGATGGCGTTGATGCCACCGAAGGCTGAGGCGTAGTGGTCTTGTTTCCCGCAGGGGCTGTCCAATTGCTTGCTCTCGATGCGATAGGCCGTTTCCGCTACCTCGCCGGGGCCAAGCCTCTGACCCCTAAGCGTGCTGAGGGTCTTGACCAGGGCCACGGCCACCGTGCTGGAGGAACCCAGACCGGTGCCCGGCGGGATCTCGGAAGCCAGGAACATGGAGAGCCCCTGGCTGATGCCGAACTCGTGGAGGATGGCCTGCGGCAGGCGGAGGTCGCCATCCCATATGGGCTGGTCCTCGCCCGACCAGTGGTAAAAGCAGCGGTAATCCGAGGAGCCGATGTGCACTCCATCACCGTCTTTGGGGCTGACGAAGACGTAGAAGTACTTGTCCATGGCGGCGCTGACGACCATGCCTCCGTAGTCGGCGTAGTAGTCTTCCATGTCGGTGCCGCCACCGGCGAAGCTGATTCTGAGAGGCGCTCGAACAAGTAACATCTTCTCTATCTCCGAACTAGCTGCTCCGCGCGTTGTCCTTCCGTCGCCGCTGAAAGGCTGCTGATCTTGACGAAACCAGCGGTCAGGTCGTGTTGCGCCTGCCGGTATCGCTCCCAGGAACCGATGTCCAGGAAGTAGCTAGATCTGACGTAGCCACAGAGCATTGCCCCCTCGCGCAGGAGAAGAGGGATTAGGTCGGCGCCGAAGTCGAAGAAAGAGCCGGTGGGTATGAGACGCAGGATGTCCGGCTCCACCACGTAGATGCCGGCGCTGGCCCACTTGGAGAACACTTCCTGCGGCTGGGGCTTCTCCAGGAAGCGCTGCACCCGCCCATCATCGTCGATATCGACGATGCCGCAGCGAGTGGGGTCTTCTGCCAGGTAGAGGGCCATGGTCAGGCTGACCCTCCGGCTGCGATGGAGATCTGCCAGAGCCGAAAGGTCAATATCAGTAAGGACATCGCCGTAGAGGACGAAGAAGCTATCGTCGAAGAACTGCTCCATCTTCTTCACCGCCCCAGCCGAACCGAGCAGGACATTCTCCCAGGAGTAGGTGATGCGCACGCCAAAACGGGAGCCATCCCCCAGATAGGCTCGTATCACCTCTGGTTTGTGATGGAGATTGATGGCGATGTCCCGTACCCCGTGAGATCGCAGCAGGTCGATTAGATAGGCTATGAGGGGCCGCCCTCCTAGTTCGAGCATGGGCTTAGGAACCTTGTTGGTGACGGGACGAAGGCGCGTGCCTTCGCCGGCGGCCAGGATGATCGCCTTCATGCCGCCGCCTCCTCCTCTTCCCAGCCGTCGCGACGTACGAACCAGCGCGCCGCCGACTCCAAGTCGCGAGCTATCCAGCGCAGGGGATAGCCGGCGCGCGCCCGGCGCAACGACGCGGGCAGACCCTTGCCGCTAAGGACCATGACAAACGGGATGCCGGCTGCCTGCGCCGCTTTCAGGTCGCAGAGGTTATCGCCCACGAAGCAGGACATCGCCGGGTCGATGCGGAAGCGGCGTGTCGCTTCAAGGAGCAGGCCCGGCCACGGCTTGCGGCAATCGCAGCCGTCGTCCGGCGCGTGCGGACAGCAGAGGACTGCGTCGATCCTGCCGCCGTGCCCCTCCACCTCCGCGACCATCCGGCGGTGGATGCCCTCCAGCGTTTTCATGGTGATGATGCCGCGCCCCACGGCCGACTGGTTCGTCACGACGACGACACGCACGCCGCGCCCGGCTAGGATCCGAAGCGCCTCCAGCGAGCCGGGCAGGAACTCAAACTCCTCCCACGACTTCACATAATCGTCGCGGTTGCGGTTGACGACGCCGTCCCGGTCGATGAAGATCGTCGGCCGCGCACCATTGCCGTTGTCGCGTTTCGATTCGTTCAATCTTGTCCCAGCCTTGCGGTCTGATAGGTCAGGACGATCTCGCGGTCGCGTGACAGGTCCGTCTGCACTTCGAGGGCGTTGCCATCGAGCTGTTTCCCGTTCAGTTCGAGAGAGACGAGCTTCGCTCCCTCCGGCAGGGAGAAGCGCAACGATAGCGGCACGGCGCCCGTCCCGGGCTGCTTCTGTATGAAGAGCCGGTAGCGGGCCGTCCTGTCGCCGAGCTCCGCGACTCCCGGGGTCACGTAGCGGAAGGAGACCTCCCGTTTCGCGCCCTTCGGCAGGCCGAAGAAGCGGCCGAAGACCGTCTTGCCGTTCTCCGTGCCGATCTCCTCGGCGCCCGCGCTCGTGCCATCGATGGCGACGTCCAGGAGGCGGCTCGGCTGCCTGGTGAACAGACGCAAGTAGCCGCCGTAGAGACCTCCCAGCATCAACCGGGAGACGAGCTCCGGGTCGCGTCCCTGCTCCCATGAAGCCAGGTCGTTCTCATAGCGCAGCGTGACGGTGCTATGGGCGTCGCCGAGCTCGTCGAGGGCGACCTGCATCTCAATCCGTTTGTCGATGACGATGTTCAGCTTCGTGCTGTTGACGCTTGCCTCCACCGGCATCAGATAATCGCCGGGCGGCTCCTCCAAGGCGCCGTCCAGCTTCATCTGGTGCGCCAGCGACTGGAGCGCCGGGTCGAACGAATAGAAGAGCGCCGTCTTGCCGTCCCGCAGCTCTTGCGCCGCGTCCAGCAACGGGCTCCACTGCGACGACGGCAGGTAAAGCAGGCGGTGCAGCATCTCCTCGGCGAGGAAGGCGGCGAATGCCTTGCGATCACTGCCCGGCTCCAGGGGCGTGCGCGTCAGAGCCTCGGTTACCTCCAGCACGTTCGACGGGTCGACCGTGACGCCGTATTCGTCGACGCCGACCGGACCGGTGACGCCGAGCAGTTGCTCGAGCGTCGTCACGGTGATGCCGATGACGCCGTTGACTGGCCGGCCGCCGCCCTTTTCGAAGAAGACCTGCGCCTGTTGCGCGGCCGTCGGGAAGTCCGGCGACCAGTTCGCGAGGTCCAGGCCCCAACTGAAGTCCTTTAGAAGGTAGTTCTTCAGGGGAGTCGGAGGCTCGACATATTCGTGTGTGGAGTTCTGCCAGTTCTCGCTGTAAGCGATGGCGTCGGCGAAGAACATCTCCTCGACGCGGCCGTCGCGAAGCGTGACCAGGCCGCAGACGGAGATGAGCCCGCCCGTCGGCAGGAGCTCCGCGTTGTTCTGCGCCAGCACCAGGTAGGTGCGAGGGCCATTGAAGCCCAGGAAGTCGGGGAAGAAGGCCGCGGCCTGGTCATACGTCTTGACGAGGTCCGCGACCTCCCCGCTGTGCTCATCGACTTCCGTCACGGCGCGCTGCAGCGGCGACACGAGGCCGCCGTCGTCGATCCGTTCGCGGTCGGCGAGCAACGCGTCGAGGTCGACGCTCACCTGTTGCATGTGCGGCTTCACCCTGTTAAGGAGCGCCATCGTCTTCTCGCTCGTATTGCCGCTGTTTTCGGTGCGGACGTTGCTGTACTCTTCTGCTACCGCGACGCCGGCCAAGCCGATCTCGCTGGCTTCCCTGCCAAT
>JBGQNJ010000063.1:0-6685 GCA_041501065.1 Dehalococcoidia bacterium | reverse complement strand
GTACATTGTGAGCAGCACCCCTTGCAGCCGCAGGTTGTGATTCAGATTCTGCCGCACGAGCTCGATCGTGTGCATGAGCCGCCCCAGACCCTCCAAGGCCAGGTACTCGCACTGCACCGGCACGATCACCACGTCTGCCGCCGTCAATGCGTTCACCGTAATCAGCCCCAGCGACGGCGGGCAGTCGATGATCACAAGGTCATACGATGCTGCCACGCCCTTCAGCGCCTCTCGCAGACGATACTCCCTCTCAGCCACCGGCACGAGCTCCACCTCGGCGCCCGCCAGATCCGCCGTCGACGGCAACAGCCACAACCCGTCCTGGCACGTCGTGATGGCCACCGACGATGCCGGTACCCCGTCTACGAGCACGTCGTACATGCTGCCTCCCGGGCGGTCATCGAGGCCCAGGCCCGCCGTGGCGTTCCCCTGCGGGTCGGCGTCCACCAGCAACACGCGCAGCCCGCGATTAGCCAGGCAGGCGCCCAAGTTTATCGCCGTCGTCGTCTTACCGACGCCGCCCTTCTGGTTCGCCACCGCGATAATCACTTCAGCACAACCTCCGGGTGTTCCGCCAGCACCCGTTCGATCTCCCGCCGCGTCCCCACTTTCGCGGTGCCCTCCGCTTCGATGCTCAGGCCCGCCGCGGCCGCTGCAAACCTCACCGCGCTTGCCACCGACTTCGTCTCATATAACGCGATTAGGAAGGCTGTGGCAAACACGTCGCCGGCGCCCGTCGGATCGACTTCTTTGTGCGGAAAGGCCGCGATCCGTCGCTCCCGCCCCTCGTTGTAGACGCGCGCTCCGCCCTTACCCTCCGTCACCACGACGATCGGCGCCTCCCTCTGCCACTGATCGAGCGCGTCCCCATCATCCTCCATGTCCTCGTCGGAGACAACGACCACGCCGGCGCCGCGCACCGACTCGCCCGCCTGCCAGCGCCGTCGCACCACAAGACCGTCCGGCCGCACGTTGCGCAGCTCGCCCTGCGCGCAGAAGCCGACAAGCGCTTCGGGGAAGACCTTCGCCAGGCCCGGCGCCACCTCGTCTAGCACCGGCCCCAGCAGCACGATGCGCGCGCCCCGCCACTCCAGCGGCACGTCCTCCGGCTCGATCCGCGACGCCCGAGCCCAGACATGCTGCACGCGGATGTCTTTCTCGTAGCGATTCTCGAAGGTCGTCGTTTCGCGCGAAAGGGTTCGATGGACGCAGACATCCGGGAGATACTCGTTCAGGTCGACGTCGTCGGAGGCTCGCGTGATTGCGCCCGCGCGCAGCCCCAATCGCGATGCTTGGGTCGCCGCATACGTCACCGTCCCGCCGAGCCGCCAGGCGTCCCCGCTGACGTCTTTCACGACGTGACCGATGACCAGGAAATCGGGGGCAGTCATCGATGTGAGGTTGATCTGCTCGCCGCCGGGTCGAGCGAAGCTAACGGACGATAATGCCGCTACCGGGCAGGCCGGATGACAACCTTGCGGTTCTCGCCCTCGCCGATGCTCTCCGTTATCACCGTCGCGTCCTGCGCGAGTGCCAGATGGACGATCCGGCGTTCGTTCGGCGGCATTGGCTCCAGCGTCATCAGCTGCTTCGTGGCCCGCACCCGCTCCGCCATGTGCAGGGCCAGGCTCCTCAGCGATTCCTCGCGCCGCCGCCGGTAGCCCGCCACGTCGACGCCGAACCCCGCCTTCGCCTTCAGTTTCCGCCCAACGATGAGGTTCACAAGGTATTGCAGCGACGCGAGGGTGTCGCCGCGGCGCCCGATGAGAATGCCCAGGTCGTCGCCGCTGATGTCCAGCACCGTCTTCACGATGGCCGAGCCGTCGCCGGGCGTCTCCGGCTCGCGCACGCGCACGGTAGCGTCGACCTCCATGAGCGACAGCAGCTTCTCCAGGACCTCCACGCCGAGCGCGATGTCGTCCTCGGTGACCTCGTGCTCCGCCTCCGTCCCTTCCTGTGCCGGCGCTCCCGCTTCCCCCTCTGCCTTCGTCCGGACGATGACCCGCGCCTCTTCCCCGCCGATGCCCAGGATCCCGGAGCGTCCCTCCTTGACCACCTCCACCTCTACCTGCGTCCGTTCCAGACCCAGCTCCGCCAGTGCTTTCTCTATCGCTTCCTCGACCGTTTTACCGCTTGCGTCTGCGCTTTCCACGACGGGACCTCTTCCTGTAGCGACGCTCATCCGCCACGGCTTCCCCCGCTTCTGTCTCCTCGTCTTCTTCGTCCTCGTCCGGCTCGATCTTCTCTGTCGCGGGCTTCACCTGCGATGCTGCCGACTTCGGCGCCGGCGCCGGCTGCAGCGAGAAGAGGTTGCGCCACGTGAGCCCACCGGACCCCACGTATACGTATTGCAGAACAATGCCGACCACGCTCGATATGACCCAATATAGGGCCAGGCCGCTGGGGAACGAAATCGCGAAATAGGTGAACATCAGCGGCATCATCCACAGCATCGTGCTGTTCATCGATGCCGACTTCTCGTCCAGGGCCGGCGGCGTCGTCATCTTCTGCTGCACGAACATCGTCGCCCCGGTCAGAATGGCCAGGACGACGTTCGGCTGCCCCAGGTTGAGGCCGACGAACTTGTTGCTCAGCGGCACAGCGTGCTGGATGAACGACCACGGGTACAGGTGCTGCGACAGGCTGATCGTGCTCTCCGGCACGTCGCCCACGGTGAGACGCAGCACGCTGTACAGGGCGAACCATATCGGAAGCTGCGCGACCATCGGCAGCAGGCAGCCCAGCGGGTTCACTCCCGCCTCGCGGTAGATCTTCATCGTCTCTTCCTGCCGGCGCTTCGGGTCTTTGTACTTCTTCTGTATTTCCTGAAGCCGGCCCGACATCGCCGACATCGCCCGCGAGGAGCGAAGCTGTCGCAGCGTCAGCGGGAACGTCACTCCACGCATGACGACGGTGAAGATGATGATCGCCAGCCCATAGCTGCCGAAGAAGGCATTGTTGAGCAACACGAGGGCATTCGCCATCGGGTTGACCAGTACCCAGTTCCAGAGGAGAGTTATGATTTCCACGTCTTGCCGACCTGATAGACCGTTATGCTACTGCGGCACCTGCACGCTCGTGATAGTCCCGTTCGCCGGATCGACCTTCTGCACGTCGCCGCTCTTCGTGCTGTAGTACACCATGCCGCCATTCACGACGAGGTCGGACAGCACCCCCGAACTCGCCTTGCTCGACCACACCTGGCTGCCCGTGCTCGCATCCAGGCCGTAGACGTTCCCCTGGTCCGTTGCCACGATCAGCGTCGAGCCGACGACTGCCGGGCCGCCGCGCACCACGCCCTTCGCGGAGAAAGGCTTGTCCCAGCGGAGCTGCCCGCTCGTCGCGTCCACGCCATACACTTTGCCGCTCAGTGAGCCGAAGTAGACCGAGCCGCCGCTCACGAGGGCACGACTCCAGATCCAGTCGTCCGCCTTGTAGCGCCAGCGCATCTGGCCGTTCGACGCATCCAGTGCGTACATATAGTTGTCTAGCCCGCCGACGTACACCGTCCCGCTGTCCACCACCGGCGTGGAAGCTACCGCCCCGTCCGCCTTGAAAGCCTGCGACCAGCGCGCCTCGCCCGTCGTGGCGTCGATTGCATACACTTTCTTATCCATGGAGCTGAAGTAGACCACGCCGTTGCTGACCGCCGGCGTCGACCAAATCTTCTCGCCGGTGCAGAAGGGGTTGAAGCGCTGATCGCCGCTATCGACAGCGAAGGCATAGAGGCACCGGTCCGCCGAGCCGACGTACACCGTGCCATCGCTTATTACCGGCCCGCCGACGATGTGCCCCGCTGTTACCTGTGACCACTTCTCGCTGCCGTCCGATAGGTTCAGCGCGTACAACGTTCCGTTGTAGCCACCCAGAAGCACCAAGCCCTGCGAGACCGCGGGCGTGCCGTATAGCGCCGTCAGCGATATGTTGGATTTCGACGGCGGGAAGGTCCAGTTGCGGCTGTTGGCCTGAAGGTCCACGTCGGCCAGAGACTGATGGTTCGGCGCCGCCAGAAGCGTGCTGTCGGTAATCACGGGGCTTGCCCAGCCCTTAGGAGAGGTGATGCCGCGGCAAGCGGTCAGCAAGAGGACTAGCGACAGGAAGAAAAGGCCAAGACCCAGGGCCTTCGCAGCGCGCGATGTCTGAATCTTACTCCTCCGGCAGTCGCCTGAGGCGACATGTTTCACGTGAAACAGGGCCCGCTGGCCCCTCTAATCGGGAACGGGGTCGTAGCCACCCCTGTGAAAGGGGTGACAACGGCCCAATCGACAAATCGTGAGCCAGCCGCCTCGCAACAGGCCGTGCCGCTCGATGGCCTCGTAGCCGTACTCCGAGCACGTCGGCTGGAAGCGGCACGCCGGCGGCCGAAACGGCGACAGCGACCGCTGGTAGAACCGAATGGCTCCCAAAACCAGTCTTTTCACTTCTCTTTAACTTCTTCCGGCGCCTCGTCCGCCCCCGCCGTCGCCATCACATTCGCCCGCGCCAGCAGCGACGCCAGCGACTCTCGCATCTCCCGGTAGGTCGCCTCCGCGGCGCTCCGGCGCGCTATCACTACCACGTCCCACCCGTCCTTCAGAGAAAGCGATTGCACCGCCTCGCGAAGGCGCCTCCGCACCTTGTTCCGCACAACCGCCTTGCCGACGGCGCGCGACGTAACGAAGCCGTAGCGATTGTGGGGCAGACCGTTGGCCCGCGGCCGTATCACCAGGAGCCCGCTGGAGAAGGACCGTCCTTCTCGATAGGCAGTGGCGAAATCCCCGCTCTTCCTGAGACGCTGTTCCCTTCGCATCTGGCCCGGCCCAAGGCCTGGCCGCGCTCTAGACCGTCAGCCGGTAGCGGCCCTTAGAACGGCGCGCTCGCAGCACGAGGCGCCCGCCGCGGGTGCTCATGCGGGCAAGAAATCCGTGGACTCGTTTCCGCGGAATACGTTTTGGCTGGTAGGTGCGTTTGGGCACTTCACCTTCCTTCAGTTGTGCATCCGAACACAATGATAGAGGAGCCGCTTGGGGGTGTCAATCGCCGCCGCACCGGCGGTGCCGCACGCCTCTACTCCGGCAGCGACGGTCGCACCGCGCCTTCGTACAGGTAGCGATAGACCGCCAGGTTCTCCATCACCAGCCGCACGTACAGGTTCGCTTCGCCGATGTCCACCTGCTCCAGGAACATGTCCACGTCGTCGCCGGACGCCTCGCGCCACCTCTCGACGGCGCCGGGGCCGGCGTTGTAGGCGGCCAGGGCGTAGTACAGGTTGCCGTCGAAGGCCGCGAGTTGCTTCTCCAGGTAGTGCGCCCCAAAACGGATGCTCACGACCGGCCGCAGCAGGTCGTCGTTGGCGAAGTCGCCTATTCCCAGGTCCGTGGCGATCTCCTGCCCCGTCGAAGGGATGACCTGCGTCAGCCCCGTCGCACCCGCGCCGGAGCCGGCCAGGGGGTCGAAGAAGCTCTCCTGACGCATCAGCGCCAGCATCACCTCCGGCGACACGCTCTCCGACTTCTGAGCCGACTCGAGCAGTCCCGTGTAGTCCCGCGGGTAGGCCAGTCGCAGGAGCGGCCGCGGCGCCTGCGCCCGCAGCTCCGACGACAGGTCCTCCAGCACCAGCTCCGCGCTCCGCGACGACATCTCCGTCAGACCGAGCCACTGGTACGCTTGTGCCAGCGCCCAGAGCGACATCGGGTCGCCGGCGTGCGCCCACATGAGGTCGCGGAACTCGGCCGCCGCCGACCGCGGGAAGCCGACCGCCAGCAACTCCTGCCCCCTTGCCCAGCGCGGGTCGAGCCAGATACTCCAGATGGGCACCGGCGACTGCCCGGTCGCAGCCGCCAGCCACGACCGCACGTCCTCCTCGTCACTCTCGACCGGTGGCAGCGGCGTCGCCTTCTTGTCGGTCTCTGACAGCAGCGCCGCCGCCCTCAGACCGTAGTAGTCCAGCGGCCAGCCCGCCGCCAGCTCGCGCAGATGCGACGTGGCGATGGCCGTCTCGCCGCCCGCCATCTCCGCCTTCGCCGACCAGAAGAGGGCATGCGCCGCCGTCTCATCGCTCGCGCCGGACCCAAAGCTGCGCCAGGCGTTCGCCGCCTCCTGATAGCGTTGCTGCTTATAGAGCAGCAGTCCCTGCCGAAAGCCGGCGCCCTCCGCCCACGGCGAAACGCGACTGAACAGCAGTATCCGCCCGTAGGCGTTCGACGCCTCGTCCCAGCGCGACTGCTTCTCCAGGATGAGGCCCAGCCACCAGAGGGCGTCGTCCGCCAGATCGCCCGCCGGGTCGATCTCCAGCGATTTCGCGTATTCATCCAGCGCTGCGTCGTCGTCGCCGAGGCGCTCGTCGATGGCCGCGACGTAGTAGTGCGCCGCGGCAGCGTGTGCGCCGGTGGGCTCGGCCGCCAGGTAGCGCTGGAACGCCTGCATGGCCTCGTCGTTCTGCAAATGCCGGTAGTACACCACGGCTTCGACGTAGGCGTCGACCAGTTCGCCCGCCTGCAACAGCGCGTCGAGCGCATCCGACGCGGCGCCGGCTATCGGATATGTGGCGATGACCTGCTGCAGATCGTCCTGCCAGCCTGCCACGCCGCTCGCCCGCTTCAGCGAGCCGATCCGCTCCAGAGCCGTCGCCTTGTCCGATATCGAATCGCTCTGGTCGAAGAGCCGCTGGTACCAGGTAATAGCGGCGGCAGTCGCGTCGGCCGCC
>JBGQNJ010000062.1:0-6802 GCA_041501065.1 Dehalococcoidia bacterium | reverse complement strand
CTCGGGTAGGCAAAATGCCCATAGCGGTGCCGGAGAAGGTCAAAGTCGAGATCGACGGCTGCCACGTCACCGTGCGCGGCCCCGGCGGTGAACTCTCGCGCGACATCGTGCCGGAGATCGACCTGCGACTCGAAGGCGGCCAGCTCATCGTCGGCCGCTCCAGCGACGCCCCCCGCGAACGGGCCCTGCACGGCCTCACCCGCGCCCTCATCGCCAACATGGTCACCGGCGTCGATACCGGCTTCTCGAAGATGCTCGAGCTCCACGGCGTCGGCTACCGCGGCGAAATGCGCGGTGCCAACCTCGTGCTCAGCCTCGGCTACTCGCATCCTGTCGAAGTGCCGCCGCCGCCGGGCATCACCTTCCAGATGGAGGGCACCAACCGCCTGCTCGTGAAGGGGGCCGACAAGGAGGCTGTCGGGCAGACGGCAGCCGACGTTCGCGCCCTGCGACCGCCGGAGCCCTACAAGGGCAAGGGCATCCGCTACGCCGGCGAATACGTCCGGCGCAAGGCCGGTAAAGCCGGCAAAGCTGCGAGGTAACAGCATATGACGACAAAGGGAAAGACAGCCGTCGCGGCCAGGCACAGGCGGCACCAGCGTGTCCGCTCCAAGGTCAAGGGCACTGCCTCCCGACCGCGGCTCTGCGTCTTCCGCAGCCTTTCCCATATCTATGCCCAGGTCATCGACGACGTCGCCGGCCGCACGCTCGCCGCCGCCTCCGATATCGAAAAGGCGCTGGCCGCAAGCCGCGACGGCAAGAAGAAGACCGACGTCGCCGTTGCCGTCGGCGACCTCGTCGCCCGGAGGGCGCGCGAGAAGGGAGTGGAGCAAGTCGTCTTCGACCGCGGCGGCTACCGCTTCCACGGCCGCGTCAAAGCCCTCGCCGAAGCGGCCCGCAAGGCCGGACTGCGCTTCTAAGAAGGATTGAATGATGGTTCTTGAACAAGCCGCACCCCCAGAAGTAGAAATCACCGAGAAGGTCGTCCACATCAACCGCGTCGCCAAAGTGGTCAAAGGTGGGCGCCGCTTCCACTTCAGCGCCATCGTCGTCGTCGGCGACGGCAGGGGTAAGGTTGGGATTGGCATGGGCAAGGCCCGCGAGGTCGCGGAAGCGATCCGCAAGGGCTCCACCATCGCCCGCAAGAACATGGTCCAGATATCGCTATCGGGGACTACGATCCCGCACCAGATCGAGAGCAAGTACTGCGCCGCCAAGGTGCTGATGAAGCCGGCGGCCCCCGGCACGGGCGTCATCGCCGGTGGCGGCGTGCGCGCCATCATGGAAGTCGCCGGCATCCACGACATCCTCGCCAAGTCGCTGGGAAGCGCCAACCCGATCAACGTCGTCAAAGCGACGATGCTTGGCCTGTCGCGACTGCGCCAGCCGGCAGAGGCGCGCAGACTGCGACACGCGGCGGTCGCGCAAACGGAGGCGGTGCGTGGCAGACCTTAAGATCACCTGGACCAGGAGCTCCATCGGGCGCAAAGAGGACCAGAAGCGCACCATCCGCGCCTTGGGCCTGCGACGCCTCGGCCAGACCGTCGTTCATGGCGACTCGCCGGACGTGCGTGGTATGATACGCAAGGTCAAGCATCTCGTATCTGTGGAGGAGGCCGACTAGTGCGGCAGGATGAATTGCGGCCTGCCCGCGGCTCTCGTCATGCCCGAAAACGGGTCGGACGCGGCAACGCCAGCGGGCACGGCACCTATTCCGGTCGCGGCCTGAAGGGCCAGAAAGCGCGCGCCGGCGGCGGCGTGAAGCGCGGCTTTGAAGGCGGTCAGCTTCCACTTGTCCGGCGCATGGCTCGCAAGCGCGGCTTCACCAACGTCTTCCGCATCGAGTATGAGCCGCTGAACCTCTCCCGTCTCGCTCGCTTTCCCGACGGCAGCGAAGTGACGCCGGAGACGCTCCTCAGCGCCGGCATCATCAAGGATAACGACAAACCCATCAAGATACTCGGCGACGGCAGCCTCAAGGCCGCCCTTACCGTGCGCGCTCACAAGTTCTCAGCGACGGCCCGGCAGAAGATCGAAGCGGCCGGCGGCAAGGTGGAGGAGGTGGAGCCATGACAAGCCAGGCCCGGTCCGCGCAGCCGGCCGTACTACCGCGACTCGCCCAGGCGCTGGTCCAGTCATTCCAGCAGCCCGACATCCGAAAGCGGCTGACGTTCACCTTCTTCATCCTCGTCGTCTTCCGCTTCGTCGCGCACGTGCCCATCCCAGGCGTCGACGCCACCGCGCTCAGCGAAGCCTTCAAGGGAAACGCCGTCCTCAGCTACCTGAACCTCTTCTCCGGCGGCGCCCTGCGAAAGCTGAGCGTCGCCGCGATGGGCGTCTACCCGTATATCACCGCGACCATCGTTATGCAGCTCCTTATACCCGTCGTGCCCTCTCTCCAGGCGCTGTCCAAGGAAGGCGAAGCGGGGCGCAACAAGATAACGCTCTACACCTACTGGCTCGCCGTTCCCCTGTCGGTCATCCAGGGCTACAGCCAGCTCCTCATCCTCCAGCGGGCGGGAGCGGTCAGCAATATCGGCTTCAGCGGCGGCGACGCCCTGCCGACGTTCGCGGCCGTCGTCTCCATGACCGCCGGCACGATGTTCCTTGTCTGGCTGGGCGAGCTGATCACGGAGAACGGCATCGGCAACGGCATCTCGCTCATCATCTTCGGCGGCATCGTCGCCGGCATGCCCAGCCTCCTGCCGAGCATATCCAACTCGTCGCTGGGACTCGCCGGCATCGGCATCCTCTTCCTCCTCGTCGCCTTCCTTGTGGCCCTAATCGTCTTCTTCTACGAGGCGCAGCGACGCGTCCCCGTCCAGTACGCTCGCAGCCTCTTCCGCGGCGGGCGGATGTACCGACAGTCCGGACAGACCCACATACCGCTGCGCGTCAACTCCGCCGGCATGATCCCGCTCATCTTCGCCTACGCCCTCGTCATGTTCCCGGCGCAGATGGCGCAGGCCTTCGAGACCTCGACGACCGCCTGGATACACGATGTCGCGAAGTTCGTCGCCGGCACCCTCAGCCCCGGCAACGTGCCCTACTACGGCGTGGTCTTCTTCCTCGTCGTCGGTTTCGCCTTCTTCTACACCCTCGTCGTCTTCCAGCAGCAGAACCTGGCTGAGAACTTGCAACGACAGGGAGGCTTCGTGCCCGGCATTAGGCCCGGCCGTCCCACGCAGGACTACATCATGCGCGTGCTCGTGCGCATCACCTGGGCGGGCGCCCTATTCCTGGGCTTTGTCGCCATCGTGCCCTACTTTGCCACGCGGTTCGCCAATACCCAGGCGCTTACCATCAGCAGCACCGGCCTCCTGATCGTCGTCGGCGTCGTGCTCGATACGATGAAACAGTTGGAGGCGCAGCTCCTGATGAGGAACTACGCCGGCTTTATTCGCTAGGAGCGAGGACGGAACCTTGATTCTCATACTGCTTGGACCGCCGGGCGCCGGCAAAGGCACACAGGCGGCACTGGTTTCCCAGGGAGCCGGCGTTGCCCACGTCGCCACCGGCGACCTCTTCCGCGAGAACATTCGCAACCAGACGGAGCTCGGCATGCAGGCGAAAGCCTACGTCGACAAGGGCGCGCTCGTCCCCGACGAGCTCACGATCCGCTTGCTGCTCGACCGGCTGGACCGCCCGGACACGCAGAAAGGCGTCCTCCTCGACGGCTTCCCGCGCACCGTCGAACAGGCGCGCGCCCTCGACGAGGCGCTCAAGCAGCGCGGCCAGGCCGTCGACAAGGTGCTGTACATTAACGTCGGCGAGGAAGAGGTCGTGCGACGCCTCGCCGGCCGCTGGACCTGCCGCAACTGCGGCGCTGTCTACCACCAGGTGTTCAGCCCGCCGAAGCAGACCGGCAAGTGCGACCAGTGCGGCGGCGAGCTCTACCAGCGCGACGACGATAAGCCGGAGACGGTGCGGAACCGCCTCACTGTCTTCAACCAGCAGACCGCCCCCCTCGTCGACTACTACAAGGGCCAGGGCAAACTGCTGGAGGTCAACGGTGAGCAGGAGGCCGATGCGGTCGGCAGGGACCTGCTCAAGGCGGCGGGACTTTCCTGAGCCGCCTCATACTTAAGGTCTAGGGCTGAATGCCCATCATCATAAAATCGGAAGAAGAGATAGCCCTGATCCGGGAAGCCGGCCGGGGCGTCGGCCAGGTTCTCCGGATCCTGGCGCAGGAGGCAAAGCCGGGCGTCAAAGGTAAACGGCTCGACAAGATAGTGAGGAAGGAGTTCGAAGCCCGCGGCGTCGAACCCACCTTCCTCGGCTACCAGGGCTACCCGGCAAGCGTCTGTCTATCGATTAATGACGAAGTCGTCCACGGCATCCCGGGCGAACGGGAACTGAAAGAGGGCGACATCCTTAGCATAGACCTCGGCGCGACGTACAAGGGGTTCGTCGGCGACGCCGCCATTACCGTCGGCGTCGGACGGATCAGCCCTAACGCCGAGCGTCTCATACGGACAACGGAGAGCGCCCTCCACAAGGGGATAGCCGCCGCCAGGGCGGGCGTCCCTTTGGGGGCGGTCTCCCATGCCATACAAACGGAGGTCGAAGCGGGCGGGTTCTCCGTGGTGCGCGAGTACGTCGGACACGGCGTCGGCCGCGCGATGCACGAAGACCCGCAGATACCGAACTTCGGCCCGCCCGACCGTGGGCCTATCCTGCGGAAGGGCATGGTCCTGGCGCTGGAGCCGATGGTCAACGCCGGCGGCTGGCGCACGAAGCGGCACGACGACGGCTGGACGGTGAGCACGCTCGACGGCAGCCTCTCGGCCCACTTCGAGCACACCATCGCCGTTACGGACGGCGACGCGGAAATACTGACGCTGTCTTAGAGGCAGGTCAGAAGGCAACAACACTTTGGGGAGGTTATGCCCAAGAAAGAGACGATCGAAGTAGAAGGGGTGGTGAAGGAAGCCCTGCCTAACGCTATGTTCCGGGTAGACCTCGCCAACCAGCACCGGGTCTTGGCGCACGTCTCCGGAAAAATAAGGCTTCACTTCATCAGGATCCTGCCGGGAGACCGCGTTCTCGTAGAGCTCTCTCCGTACGATCTGTCGCGGGGCCGCATCACCTACCGGTTCAAGTGAATCGAACCAGGCGGCAAAAGAAGGTATAATGAAGGTTCAAGCATCAGTCAAAGTGCGCTGCGAAAAATGCCGCATTGTCCGGCGCAAGGGCGTCATCATGGTGATCTGCCCTAACCCCAAGCACAAGCAGCGTCAGGGCTAGTCCGGGAGGAATCATGGCACGTATTGCCGGCGTCGATATTCCGAATGACAAACAGGTGGGCGTGGCCCTCGGCTACATCTACGGCATAGGGCGGACGCGCTCCCTGAAGATCCTCGGCCAGACCAGGATCGACGCCAAGGTGCGCGTGCGTGACCTCACCGACGACGAGGTCAACCGCATCCGTGAGGTCATCGATCGCGAGTTTGTGGTCGAGGGTGACCTGCGACGCGAGGTGCGCCAGAACGTCCAGCATCTGATCGAGATCAACTGCTATCGCGGCATCAGGCACCGCCGCGGCCTGCCCGTGCACGGCCAGCGCACCCGTACCAACGCCCGCACCAAGAGGGGCGCCCGCCGCACCGTGGCCGGCAAGAGGCGGTCCATCGCCAAGAAGTAAGAGAGGATAGAGTCTGTGGCCGAGAAGAAAGCGAAGACCAGGGCCAGAAAACGCGAGAAGAAGGCCATCCCCAAGGGGAAGGCCTACATCCAGTCCACCTTCAACAACACGCTGATAACCCTGACCGACCCCCAGGGCAACGCCGTTGCCTGGAGCAGTGGCGGCACCTCCGGCTTCAAGGGGTCGCGCAAGAGCACGCCGTATGCCGCCCAGATGGCGGCCCAACAGGCAGCCCGCAAGGCCATGGACCAGGGAATGCGGCAGGTGGACGTCTTCGTCAAGGGACCCGGTAGCGGCAGAGAGGCCGCCATCCGCGCCCTCCAGAGCGCCGGACTGGCCGTGCTCAGCATCCGGGACGTCACGCCCATACCGCACAACGGCTGCCGCCCTCCGAAGCGACGCCGGATCTAAGAGAGCGGAGGGAGGAGACAACAATACATGGCTCGATACACAGGACCCGTCTGTCGCTTATGCCGCCGCTTCGGCGATAAGCTCATGCTCAAGGGCGACCGCTGCTACCGCAAGTGCGGCCTGGAGCGTCGTGCCCAGCCGCCGGGCTTTCGCGTCGCCAGGCGCCGCCGCATCTCCGAACGCGCCGTCCAGCTAAAAGAGAAGCAGAAGGCCCGCTACACCTACGGCATCCTCGAGCGACAGTTCCGCCGCTACTACGCCGAGGCCGTGCGTCGCCCCGGCGTCACCGGCGATAACCTCATCCGCCTGCTGGAAATGCGCCTTGACAACGTCTTCTTCCGCCTCGGACTCGCGGACTCGCGCGCCCAGGCCAGACAAGTCGTCCGCCACGGCCACATACTGCTCAACGGACGCAAAGCAAGCATTCCCTCCACCCAGGTCAGAGTCAACGACATCGTCGGGTGGAGTCAGAGAGGAAAGAAGAGCGAGTACTACAAGGTCGTCGAGGAGACCGCCAAGAGCAAGGTCGTGCCCGGCTGGATCGCGCGTGACGACGATACCCTCACGGGTCGCGTCCTCCGCGCACCGGAGCCTGTCGACGCCGGCGCGCCGTTCGATCCCCTCGTCATAGTCGAGTATTACTCACGTTAGGCAGCGGGAGGCCGGAGAATTGATATCTCCACAACCGTTGGGTCCAGAGAGAGAAGGCATCACTAGCACTCAGCTCGCGACCCCGCAGATCGAAAT
>JBGQNJ010000061.1:0-6806 GCA_041501065.1 Dehalococcoidia bacterium | reverse complement strand
TGACGGCGCCAAGGCCGCGCTCATCGCCCTCCTGGCGCAGCGCACCGACGCGCCGCTGGTCGTCGTCACCGCGCGGTCGAATCGCGCCGCCGCTCTCGTCGAAGAGCTGGCCGCGTGGCTCGGCAGCGACGAGCGTCTCCACCTTTTCCCGCGACGCGCCGCGCTCCCCTACGAGCGCATCCCTCCCGACGCCGACGCCGTCCGCGACCGCCTGCGCGTCCTGGCGCTCCTCTCGGGCCGCTACGATACGCCACCGATTATCGTCGCGCCCGTCCAGGCACTCGCCGAGGCCACGCTCTCGCCGGAGGAGATGACATCCTCCATCGAAACGCTGAGCGCCGGCGGCAGGCTGGCGCCGGAGCCGTTCCTGAGGCGGCTGTCGGAGCGCGGCTACCAGTTCTCACCGCTCGTCGACACCCCCGGGCAGGCCAGCCGTCGCGGCGGCATCATCGACGTCTTCCCGCCGGAGAACGACCTGCCGGTGCGGATCGAGCTGTTGGGAGAGCGCATCGAGAGCCTCCGCCTGTTCAGTCCCGATATGCAGCGCACGGTGCGCCTCGTCGAATCGGCGGTAATCGGGCCGGCGCGGGAGATGCTCCTGCCGCAGCCCGGCGCGACGGATCTGCTGGCGAAACTCGACTTCGACGACTGCAAGCCGGAGGTGGCCGCGCGCTATCGCGACGAGATGGCGCTGCTCGCGGAGGGCGAGAGCTTCCCCGACGACATCTTCTACGTGCCGTTCCTAGCCCGTCGCACGCTGCTCGACTTCCTCTCGCCGGACTCGTTACTCGTTCTCGATGAGCTGGCGGATATCGCGGCGGCGGAAGAGGAGCACGACCAGCAAGTCGCCGAGATCCGCGACGAGATGACGGCCCGCTGTGAGCTTCCAACGGGGCTGCCCTTCCCGCAGAAGCCGTGGCCCGACCTGCGCGAGGCGCTGACCGCGCATCGCTCCCTCGTCGACCTCTCGCGATGGGCCAGCGGCGAGGAGAGCGAGGGCTCGCTCCGGCTGCCGTTCGCTCCCGCTTCCGCATACGGCGGGCGCCTCCTCGACCTGACGAACGACCTCGCGGGCGCGTCGGAACGGCGGCAGACGACAGTCGTGGTCTCACAGCAGGCGGCGCGGATCGCGGAGGTGCTCAGCGAGCACGACCTTTTCACGACGCCGCTGTCCAGCGTGGAGTCGCCGCTGCCGGCGGGCGCGCTGGCGGTTGTGCACGGCTCGCTGCCCGACGGCTGGAGCATCCGCAGCGATAGCCGGTCGCTCACACTGCTCACGGACGCCGAGCTCTTCGGCTTCGTCAAGCAGCGACGCTTCACGCGTCCGCCGGCGGGCCGTCGCGTCGACTTCCTCGCGGATATCAGTCCCGGCGACTTCGTCGTGCACATCGAGCACGGCATCGCCCAGTTCGCGGGCCTGACGCACCTGGGGTCGGACGGCCAGGAGCGCGAGTACATGGAGTTGCGCTACGCCGAGGGCGACCGCCTGTTCGTGCCGACGGACCAGGTCGACCGCGTCAGCCGCTACGTCGGCCCCGGCGATCATCGCCCGACGCTCACGCGGCTGGGCACGCAGGAGTGGCGTCGCGCCAAAGAGCGCGTGAAACGAGCGGTCCGGCATTTGGCGCGGGAGCTGCTGGCGCTGTACGCGGCGCGACAGGTTCTGGAAGGCCACGCCTTCACGCCGGACGCGCCCTGGCAGCAGGAGATGGAGGCGTCGTTCCCATACGTGGAGACGCCCGACCAGGCGGCTGCGATGCACGAGGTGAAGGAGGACATGGGGAGCATCCGCCCGATGGACCGCCTCGTCTGCGGCGACGTAGGCTACGGCAAGACGGAGATCGCGATCCGGGCGGCGTTCAAGGCGGTGATGGACGGCATGCAGGTCGCGATGCTCGTGCCGACGACCGTGCTGGCACAGCAGCACTATCAGACGTTCTGCGAACGGCTGGCCGGCTTCCCCGTGCGCGTCGAGATGCTGTCGCGCTTCCGCTCCGACCGCGAGCAGCGGGACGTCGTGCGCGACCTGGCGGCTGGACCAGTCGACATCGTGATCGGCACGCACCGGCTCCTCCAGCGAGACGTTGGCTTCCACAACCTCGGCCTGGTCATAATCGACGAGGAGCAGCGCTTCGGCGTCGCCCACAAAGAGCGGCTGAAGCAGATGCGACAGCAGGTCGACGTGCTCACGCTGTCGGCCACGCCGATCCCGCGCACGCTCCACATGGCGCTGGCCGGCATTCGCGACATGTCGGTGATGGACACGCCGCCTGAGGACCGTCTGCCGATCAAGACCTACGTCCTGGAGTTCGACGACCATATCTCCCGCGAGGCCATCCTGCGCGAGCTGGAGCGAAAGGGACAGGTCTATTTCGTGCACAACCGCGTCTACAACATCGAAGCGATTGCGGAGAAGGTGCGGCGACTGGTCCCGGAAGCGGACGTCGCGGTAGCGCACGGGCAGATGCCCGAGGACCAGCTCGAGCGCGTGATGCTCGACTTCGCGCGCGGCGCCATCGACGTGCTGGTCTGCACGACGATCATCGAGTCGGGGCTGGACATACCGAACGTCAACACGATCATCATCAACCAGGCGGACCGGCTCGGGCTGGCGCAGCTCTACCAACTGCGCGGCCGCGTCGGTCGGGGCGCCAGCCGCGCCTACGCCTACCTCTTCTACGACCGCCACCACTCTCTGACGGAGCCTGCGCAGAAACGGCTGCAGGCGATATTCGAGGCGACGGAGCTGGGCGCCGGCTTCCAGATCGCCCTCCGCGACCTGGAGATACGCGGCGCGGGCAACCTGCTGGGCTCGGAGCAGAGCGGCCATATCGGCGCCGTCGGCTTCGACCTGTACACGCGCCTGCTGGCCGATGCCGTCGAAGAGATGAAGGCGCTGCAGCGCGGCGAGAAACCGCCGGTGCCTTCGACGGCGCTGCCGCCGCTGGCCATCGACCTGCCGCTGGTCGCGCACATACCCGAGAGCTATGCGCCCGACCTCAACCTTCGCCTGGCGCTCTACCAGCGGATGACGCGCGTGCAGCATCCGCAGGAGGCGGACGACATGGCGCAGGAGCTGCGCGACCGCTTCGGGCCGCTGCCTGAGCCGGTGCAGACGTTGCTCTACGTCGTGCGGCTGCGGGCGCTGGCGCGAGAGGCGGGCGTGCAGTCGATCCAGACGGAGGACGGGCAGATCGTCGTGCGCATGACGCAGGGCCATCGCCTGCCGCAGGAGCGGCTGCGAGGTCTCCTGCCCGACGCGACGTGGGTCGGGCCTACGTCGGTGCGGCTGAGCCAGGCGCGCCTGCGCGAGGGCTGGCGCGAGGCGCTGCTAGGCGTGATGACGACGCTGGCGGCGTCGGCTGGCGGCAGCTAGCGCGCTGCTTCCGTGTACCCGATGTGCCACTGCCCGGCGCTGCTCCTCGCCGAATACCACAGGCGGAGCGTCCGCGTCGAATCGTCGTATAGCAGCGTTGACCGGTATATTCGCTCGTCGTCCCAGCCGTTGCCCGCGCTGAGAATCGAATCGCCCCCGGCCGACCACTTCACCCCGTCGTCGCTCGTCGCCGCGACCAGGTGCGCGCCCGCGACCGGGGAGTCGACGACCAGCATCACGAACTCGCCGTCGACGTACGCCACGTCGAGGTGCCAGGGCGCCGGCGTTACGTCGAGCGGTTCGAGCGGCGACCAGCGGACGCCGTCGTCGCTCGTGGTATGGGCCACGCTGCTCGCGCTGCCGGCCAGCCACATGTGGAAGATTCCGTCCACGTACACGACCGCCGGCGAGAGATAGAGCGGGTCCGTATCCAGGTCCCAGCTCATTACAGTCCGCGGCGCGCTCCAGTTGACGCCGTCCGCGGAAGTGACCAGGCGAATGCTATTCGTGTTCTCGCCGGGACAGCGATCGGCCCGCAATTGCTCCGTGTAGTAGACGTAGAGCTCGTCGGTGCGCGGATTGTAGACGATGTCGGGGTCGCTGTTGTGGTCGCAGTCCGGTCGCGGAACGATGGGGTTCGTCAGCCCGTCAGGCACGAACCACGACAAGCCGTCGTCGGACACGACGATGCTGGGGTTCTCGTAGGTGTCAGTGTCGAAGGGATAGGGAGTCATCGCCATCCAGTACTTGTGACCGTGCCAGCCGTCGGGGAAGTACGCAATGTCCGGATGCACGGCCTGCCCCGATCTTTCGTAGGTGGGAAGGTCGAGAGGCGCCGCGGCGTTGGTGAAGGACGGTGGCGACCAGGGGGTCGGCGAGGGAGCGATAGTAGGCGTCGGAGGGGGAATCGTCGGCGGACCGCCGAAGGCATCTCTCCGACTACCGCCGCAGCCCAGAATGGCGACGCTCAGTAGCAGCACGAACGCCGTCAGCGGTCTGCGCATTCCCAAACCTCGATCATCCTCCCCTACGAAGTCGCCTCTAAAAGAGTGGTGATCCGTCCTAGCTATGTCAAGAGGCAGCGAAGGTCCATCCGCTGCGCTCGATTTGACACCCCGAACCAGCCCGCGCTAGAATGCCAGCGCTGTGACGCCGGTCGGCCTCCAGGGTCTGCCGGCGAGCACCGGGAGGATCCGTGGAAAACGCCTCTTCGACGAGGTTAGGACGCATCAACTTGCCACAGGCGGGTCGCATCCCGTTGGTGGCGGCCGTATACGCGCTCGGCGTGGCCCTGTTCCTGACGCTCGAGCCCACGCGCTCGCTATGGCTAATCGTCACGACTCTCGTCGTCGCCCTCGGCAGCGACGGCATCGTCCGCTCTTACTCCCGTGGCGCTTTTCGCGCCCCTCTAGACACGGCTCCCTATCTGCTCGTGCCCGTGATTCTCAGTCTCGCGGCCGGCTTCTTCCTGGAAGAGACCGTCAGCGGTTATTGGGAGATTTTGGCCGCGCTCGTAGCGGGTGGGATGATGGCGGGCATCCTCTACGCCGAGTGCCTATCCCTCGACGTGGAGAGCCCGCTCTATGGGACCGGCCGGTTCATCCTCAACATCGCGACGTACTTAGGCGCGTTCGCCCTGTACGCTGTTATGTATAGCTATGACGTCGGCCTCGTTGCCGCGGCCGTTGGCAGCGGACTCCTGAGCGCCGTGCTGGCAGCGGAGATCCTCCGCGAGACGGAGCTTATGCCGCCGCCGGTGGGACAGAGAAGCCTGCGATCGCTTGGCTTCGCGGCCGTGATCGGCCTGATAGTCGCCGAAGCACGCTGGTCTCTCTACTTCGTGCCGCTGGAGGGCTTCCTGGCAGCCGTCTTCCTGCTGCTCTTCTTCTACGTCGCGAGCGGCATCGCGCAGCATTACCTGACGGGCCATCTGTCGCGCCCCGTGGTCACGGAGTACGCGCTCGTGGCGTCGATCGGCATGTTGATGGTCATCCTGGGAAGATGGCTGGGCGGGGGCTAGCGATTGGCGCAGCTTGTCGCGGCGGCCTTCATCTGATAGGATTGGAGCGGTCGGGGTGTAGCGCAGCCCGGTAGCGCACCTGAATGGGGTTCAGGAGGTCGTGGGTTCGAATCCCACCGCCCCGACCAGTTTCCCTACAAACTGGCACAGAACGGCCCATTATCGGGGTGGAAACCCGCCGAAACGGCGGGTTTCCTGCATTTCTGGGGCATTTTGGGCGCTCCCACCCATGCATCGTACAGGCTGAAGATGGGCACGGTAAGCCGGTTACGGCAGCTGAAACGGTGTTTCATTTTGCAGCAGTCCTAGGGCATTCAGGCGAACAGCGATTTTGACAGGCCGGCAATTAACGGGGAACCGGGAGGAAGCTAGGATGAAGATGAGAAAACGCGCCATAAGGTGGCAGGACATGGACAAGAAAAACACCCCTTTCAACCGCCTGATTGACGACTTCCTTCTGACCAAACGCTCGGCCGGCTGCTCGGAGAAGACGCTCTCCTGGTACCGGGCCAATATGATGATCTACCTGCGCTTCCTGGAGGGGGAGGGCCAGCCGCCGCTGCTGAAGAGCTTCTCGGCCGACAGCGTGCGTCGTTACACGGTCCACCTGCAGGGGCGCAGGGTGAAGTTCGAGAATAATCCACTGCGGCGGACGGAGGGCCAAGCGCTGTCCAGCCAGTCCGTGTTCGGCTACGTCGCCACCCTCGGCGTCTTCGCCACCTGGCTCGCCGCCGAAGGCTACACCCGCGACAATCTCCTGCGGGGCGTGCCGCGGCCCCGGAAACGGAAGACGGCGGTCTGCGGCCTAAGCCGGGAGGAGATCGAGCGCCTTCTAAGCCGGGTTCCCAAGCACACGCTGGTCGGTACGCGTGACCGGGCGATCCTGATAACCCTCCTGGACTGCGGCCTCCGCGCCTCCGAGCTCTGCGACCTGACGCTGAACGAGGCCCGCATCGAGGAGAGCTACCTGAAGGTGCTGGGCAAGGGAAACAAGGAGCGGATAGTGCCGGTCGGCGCCGCCGCCTGCCGGGCGATCCTCCGCTACCGCGACTTCTTTCGCCGCGATCAGGGCAAGCCGGCGCCCAACCTCTTTCTCTCCGTCCACGGCGGCAGATTGAACCCGGAGGCGCTTCGTCTAATGGTGCAGAGATTGGCCAAGTCGGCGGGAATCAAGGGCGTGACCGTGCACAAGCTCCGTCACACCTTTGCCCTTCAGTACCTGATGGCCGGCGGCGATGCCTTCAGCCTGCAGAAGATCCTCGGCCACACAACGATGGATATGACTCGGAATTATGTCAACATACTGCCTGCCCAGCTGGTGGAAAAGCACCGCCTTCATTCGCCGATGGACCGGATGACGATCGGCTATCCGTCGACAAAGGGGAGAACAGACGGCAGGGACGAGTGTGG
>JBGQNJ010000060.1:0-6846 GCA_041501065.1 Dehalococcoidia bacterium | reverse complement strand
CTACTTCGTGCGCAGGTATCTGGCCGAGACGCACGACCCTTCGCACGACGATGACCCAATGAAGGGCTACGACGACAGTGTCGCCGGCAACTACGTGCCTCCCGGCCGGGCGATGGACCGGCTGCCCGTCTATGACCTGAACCGCATCCAGGACGTGCCGGGTAGCGGGCGCGGGGTGCCGGTCGCCGGCGCCGCAAACTTCGAGACGATAACGCTGCACAAGGCTATCGTCGGCGGCGAGCCATCGGACTCGGAGGACATGCGCGACTACCCGGGCTGCGTCCTCCTCAACCTGCCCAAGATGAAGGTGCACAACATCGCCCTCTTCACCAACGCGATAAAGAACCTGGGCATCGGCCTCTACCCGATGGAAGCGGCCTCGGACGATGAACCCGCGAGCACCGGCTGGATGTACAGCGCTCCGCGGCGGCCTGTGCCGGGCATGAAGGCCCGTATCCCGCACGTCATATGGACCGCCGACGTCGAGGAATCGTCGGGCCGGCCGCTATCGGTGCGAAAGACTGCGGGCATCAACGGCACGATGGTTGACATAATCACGGCCGTCACGGGCCAGGGCGTCCGGATACTGAGCGTCGTCGACGCGATAGAGACTATCAACTTCGACCACACGATGAGCACGATGGCGGAGCGCGTCCCGGAGGGCTACGTCTTCGCTTCCCTGGACGTGCTGGCCCTCGATGTCCTCTGCGCCCGCTACGTGTTCAACATGGTGCCAATGGCGGAGGCCCGCCGCCTGGTCGAGGAGGGGAAGGCGGCATCGGAGTGGCTGCAACGTGTGCCGCTGCCGGCGGTAGAAGACGCGAACATCGTCACGGCGGAGGGCTTCGACTCGCCGCTGTCGCGCCACGTCCTCTTCGACTACGCGGAGAAGCGGGGCCTCGGCGGACAGGCGTATCACGTGAGCGGCCGCGACGTCTGGCAGAGCGGTCGCCTGGCGTCGGTCCAGGGGCACCTGGGGAAGGTGGACGGCGGCAGCTTCTCGGATCTGCTCACGAGCACGCTCTACTACGACCGCTACAAGCTGCTCTGGGACCTGCAAGCAACCGTCATGGCCTACGCCCGCGCGAACGACGCGCTGACCGGCTCGAGCTTCCACCGCGAGTTCCTCGACGCCTTCGACGAGAACGGCGACGGCGTAATCGACTACGAGGAGACGGGCAAGAAAGGCATCGTCGATTTCCAAGTGTATGCCGGTGCCTACGGCGTACACCTCATGGGCACCGAGCAGCACGGCGCTCTCCGCGGCTTCTTCGTCGGGCGGACGAACGGGCTGCGCTGGGCGGACGCGGGCATGAACGCCGAGGGGCTGGACTTCCTCAAGGAGTACGTCGAAAGCTCGCTCGCGATAGCCGGGCTGACGCTCTCGCAGATGGAGATGGAGGGCGCCGACCCCGTCTTTCCGGCGATGACGTGGGGCAAGGGAAAGTGGCCCAGCATGCAGGCGGCGCGTTTCCTCGCCATCGGCACGATGATATACGGGATGGGCTATCCCTTCATGACCACCGTGGATTCGCTATACGGCGTCGCGTTCCAGTACGCCGATAAGGCCTTCAACGGCAGCACCTACACCGGCGAGTATGAGACGATGAGCGACCCGGTGTCGACTCTCGCGATGGAGTACATCCAGGCGGTGGCCGGCGGCGCGCAGCCGCTGCCCTTCGTGTTGTACGTGCCGACGGGCTACGGCCGGGTGTTGGGCAAGGCCATGCCGAACGTGGAGGAGACGCAGGACCCGGCCAGGGTGCTCACGGTGGAGTTCGGCGGCGGCGCCGAGGTCTGGTAAAGATCTCGCGGCTTCGTCCGATAGGTATAGTGGGCATGAACAGGTCAAGCCGGGAGCTGAGACACGCCGAGTATGAGGAACCCCCCTTGACAGCCTCAGATAGAGGGATATACTGAAGTTGAGCCCGGGATGGGAACCACAATCCGAAAGGAGGAGGTAGGCCTTATGGTAAAGAGCCGGGTTCTCTGGGGGGTGTGGCAAGTTGACATGTGAAGCCCTGTCCCTGGGGGACAGGGCGACCGGTCAACGAGTTGGCCCCAATGATCAGCCGTTTGCTGCCACCACCGTTACACGGTGAAAAGAAGGCCAAGCGCTGAGAGGGCTAACCTCCCTGGGGCCTCTCGGGATTACTAGAGACAGGAGCCACTCTTATCGAGCGGCTCCTGTTATTTGTGCCTTCGTCGGGGTTCTACGCCTTTTCCGTCACCTTGTATTCGAGCCGCCTGCCCATGAGAAGGCGAATCTGGGCATCGAGCGCCGGCAGCGCGTTGAAGAGGAACGTGATTACTGCCATCATCGCCCACTGAGCAAACTGCACCGGGTAGAGCCAGCGCGAGAACCTTGCGGGCCGCGGCGGGCGCATCGCCATGTCGCAGATGACCATCACTATGAGAGGGGCGAGGCACGGCTTCAGTATTGCGCCCGACCATGCTGGGAATGAAAAAGACCCTACTTCAATCTGCGGTCCGAAGACGATGTGAGGTCCGAGGTGCAACTGGGATAGCAGATAGATCGCCGCGGGAATCGAGATCAGGAACCATTGACTTGACCAGAGGACGTGATTCTCAACAATACCCCAGGTGCGGCGTAGACGCGTCCGCAGCCGGATCTCCGGGTGAGCAAGACACTTCTTAATCGCGTAGGGGATGTCGCAGGCGCCCCAGGCGTGTCGGCGGGCCTGCTGGTAATGCTCCCAGAAGGTCCTGAAGTAGTTGTTGACGCGAACGCCGTCATTGCCGACGGGAAGAAAGATCGGCTCCACGTCGACGGTGCCGCCGAGATGGAAGAAGCACTTGAGGAACATGTGCCAGTCTTCCGAGATGATGTCGGGGTCCCAGTAGTCGACCTCGTGGGCCATGCGGAGGCTGAGGCTGTAGGTGGACTGCGGGAAGCGGACGCAGTACTTGCGTGTCAGCTTCGCCAGGTGGTTGAGACCGCCCAGGGAGTTGGGCAGTCGCAGGGGAGCCGGCACTTCCCAGACGTTGTTGTAGTAGAAGATCGGCGCCTGCCAGAAGCGGCGGTAGCGCTTGGGATTGGTGGCGAACTTATAGGTCAGGCAGGCGTAGTAGTTGGGCGGGAACTGGGTGTCGGCGTCGCAGCTCGTGACCGTGAGCAGGTCCAGGTCGTAGCCCATCTCGTCGACGAGCCGGCGCTTGGCGATCCGCGCCGCCCAGTTCTCGTTCGAAGACTTGCCCTTTACCTCGCCCGGGATGTTCGGCGGGTGGAACGTCGGGAAGAACAGCATGAAGCGGTCGCCGTATTTCTCCTGGAGCGCTGCCGCCTTGGCAGGGGCCTCCGCCTCCGCGCCTTCCAGCGCCAGCACCACGACGAGCTTGTCGGCGCCCAGCGATTGGTTAGTAAGGGTGTCTAGTGTCGTCGAAAGCTTCTCGACGCTCTCCTTATAGCTGGGGATGATGACGACGTGGCGAACCTCTTCCCAGCGCAGGAACGCTTTGCCCTGCGCCGCGGCCTTATTGTAGCGCCGTCGCCAGTCGACCTTCGCATTCTTCTTGAGAACAGAGCTGCCGCGGACGACATGAATGGCCGTATTGAACGACCGCCAGACCCAGTAGATGTAGAAGGCACTCAGCGCGAGCGCGAATGGGAGGGGAAACAGGATCGTGCCCCAGATGAATGAGGTGATGATGAGGAGGGCAGCGGCCCCGGGCAGGATCTCCAGCGCGCGCTGGATGATGTACTCGCGCCGGAGGCGCTGCGGACGTTCCTTCGGGACTGCCCATGGCTTGGGGACGGCAATTGCGCCCGGCGCGTTGGCTATGGAAGTGAGTGGCGCGCCCAGCCCGAGCGTCGTCGGGAACAGCAACTCAGCGGCTTCGACTTCGGCCGAAAGCGGCAGGAGGCCGCGAGCGACCGCTGTGGCGCCGGTCGACAGGCTGACAGGCGGACTCGACGAAATGCGCGTGGAATAGGACGTTCCGGTGGAGGCTGCCGAAAGCCTTTCCGAGTTGACGGGTTCCATGGCTGATCCCTGCCCTTCTTGTTCTTACCGCATCCTGCGGACGGACAACGGGCAAAGAGAAAAGGTCGTCCCGTTGATGGTCCGACCTTTCGCACGCCTACGAGGTTAGCTGACGGGTTAGGGCTGAAAGGTTGCCCCTCCCGGTATTGCCGGGATTAACCCCGCGACTGGTTCCCCCGTCCCCGACAAGTCGGGTGTTCGGCGGTTAGATTATCACGGTCAATTTACCGCCTATGAGGCGGCTTGTCAAGTAGTTCACAAGTCGCTGAACCGCGGCCCGAATGGCAACGAAGCTGCGGGCGAATCGCTGGCCGCGTCCGGCGACGGTATGGGAGCCCTACTCGAGGTAGTCCTTCAGCTTGCGACTGCGCGTGGGGTGACGCAGCTTCCGCAGCGCCTTCGCCTCGATCTGGCGGATGCGCTCGCGGGTGACGTTGAACTCGCGGCCGACCTCTTCCAGCGTGCGGCTCCGTCCATCCTCAAGGCCGAAGCGCAGCTCCAGCACCTTCCGCTCGCGCGGCGTCAGACTCGCCAGGACTTCCATGACCTGGTCCTTCAGCAACTGGTGCGACGCCGCTTCCGGCGGCGCCAGTGCGGCGGAGTCTTCGATGAAGTCGCCCAGGTGGCTGTCTTCCTCCTCGCCGATCGGCGTCTCCAGCGATACCGGCTCCTGGGAGACTTTGATGATCTCCCTCACCCTCTCGGGGGCGATCTCCATGCCGCGGCCAATCTCGTCGCTCGTCGGCTCGCGGCCGTACTCCTGGACGAGGCGGCGGCTGACCCGCACGAGCTTGTTGATCGTCTCGACCATGTGCACCGGTATGCGGATCGTCCGGGCCTGGTCGGCGATGGCGCGCGTGATGGCCTGGCGGATCCACCAGGTCGCGTAGGTGCTGAACTTGTAGCCCTTGCGGTAGTCGAACTTCTCGACGGCGCGGATGAGGCCGATGTTGCCCTCTTGGATGAGGTCCAGGAGCGACATGCCGCGCCCGATGTACTTCTTCGCCACGCTTACTACCAGGCGCAGGTTTGCCTCCGTGAGGCGCTTCTCTGCCCTGAAGCCTTCCCGCTTCAAATGATCAAAGTGGGCGCGCAAGACGGGCTCGTGCGCTTCCAGCTCGTGCAGCTTGTCCCAGCGCGGCGGCAGCAGTTTGTCTTCGCCGCCGACGGCCTCGCCGGCCAGCCGCACGATCTCCGGCGTCAGTATGTGGGTGATGATCGACAGTCGCACGAGCGCCTGCTCCGCCTGCCCAGGCTGGAGCTTCAGCGACTCGAAGATCGCCGTTGCCAGCTCCTGGTCCAGCTCGGCGTCGACGGCGGAGCGGAACACAGGGTCGGCTATCCGCTGCGAGAGCGACGCCTTGACCAAGCCGAGTTGCCTGGCGACGCCGTTGTAATAGCGCCGCGCCTCATGGAGCTCGTTGAGGAGGCTCAGCAGGACCTCCGTGCCCCTCGCGGGACGGCCGTGCTCTTCCAGCCAGCGTCGCTCGATGCGCTGGACGTGCTTGCCCTCCTCCATGGCACGGGCAAGCCGCTTTTCGTCGTCGGCCGTCAGGAGGTACACTTTGCCGATCTCCCTCAGGTACATCCTGACGGGGTCGTCGATTCCCTCCTGCTCTTCGGCGAGGACGTCCTCGCCTTTCTCGACCTTCACCTTCTCTTCGGCTTCAGGCCAGAGCTCTGTTTCCGTGTCGGTGGGCTCGGCGGGTGGCGCCGCTTCTCTATCGGTATCGATCACCGACAGTCCCCTGTCGGAGAGGCGGTTGTAGACTCTCTCCAGGGGTTCGAGCTCGTCTTCTTCGTGGACGCCGAGGTCCAAGAGCCCTTTCGGCTTCTTCTCCTCGTCCTCAGTGAAGAGCTCGTCCTCTGCTTCTTCTCGTTCGTCGAATCCAGTAGTCATAGTCAAATGTGTTGCTGTTCCTTGCGCGGGTTCTTCCTGGCGTCGGCAGGTTCGTGCTTCTCATGAAGCTCCAGACCTGCCTCCATGTCCCGCACCAGGGCCGTTACGCCGGCGGTCTCATCTTCGGGCAGGTCCTGGGGGAGAGCTTCGCCCTGCATTGTCTTCTGGGCATACTTAACCAGGCGTCCAGCGCCTAGTCTCTGTTCTTTCTCGGCAATCTCCGAGTTTCTAGCTCTCTTCTCATCTCTTATTCTAGTCTTTTTCAGGCGCTCCGTACAGGTGGCGAGCGCTCGCTCGGCCTGCGCGGGATCGTACGGCGGCAGGTCCCTGGCGGCGATTCGCTGCAAATGAGGGCGAAGCTCCTCCGGCAGTGCCTGCTCGAGGTCGTCGCCCCGGTCGGATGCGCGCCACGCATCGAAGACCTGCCGGTTCTCGGTTGCCGCGAACACGTCTTCGCCAAGCGCGAGCCCCTGCCCGCGAAGGGCCGGGTAGCGGACGAGCAGGGCGAGGCAGGTCTCCTCGCCTTTCGAGAGATCGATTCTGTCCTCTCCCGCGGCCAGCGGCGCCTTTTGCTTCGCACTGGTGCGCCTGCCGTGCTCGGTCGGCGTCGACCGGATAGCGGCGGTGTCGAAAGGGTTCGGCGCTTCCGCGTCGACGACCAGTCGTCGCCAGAGGTCGGGATCCGCGCGAATGATCTCGTCGGGATCGCGGTTGTCCGGCAGCTTCATGACGCGGATACGCGCCCCCATGCGCTGCGCCACAACGTCGCCGCGCTCACTAGCTGCCTGGCCTGCCGTGTCGGGGTCGAAGGCAAGGACGATATTCTCAGTCAGCCGCCGCAGGAGGCCAAGCTGGCGCTCGGTGAGCGCGGTGCCCATGCTGGCGACAACGTTGACGTTGTCGTGCTGGTGAGCGGCGATGACGTCCATATACCCTTCCACT
>JBGQNJ010000059.1:0-6852 GCA_041501065.1 Dehalococcoidia bacterium | reverse complement strand
GGCCGGAACGGGTACCAAGGTTGAACAGGTCTATCTGGCCATTCTGCTCTTTGGGGCCGCCGCTCAGCTTAAAGGCGACGGTCGTGATGACGGGGATGGCGATCATCAGCCCGAGCGCGAGGTAGGTGCGAAGGCGCCACACTTGCTTCCGGAGCTCTACGACGATCACGGTTCCTCCCCGGCGAGCATCTGCAAGAAGGCATCCTCCAGTCGGTGACGCGAGGTTATCGTTTCGACGCCGACGCCGGCGTGGACGAGCGCCGCAACGAGCTCTTTCCGCTGTATGCCATCGAGCGTGACCGCTAGCCCCGGCGGCTCGCGCACAAGCCTCTCGACGCCGGCAATCCCGCCGAGCACCGTGATGGCCTTGTCGACGTCGTCGACCTCCAGGTAGACTCTGGCGGTCGCGCCGATGATCTGCGCCACGCTGCCCGCCGAGACAAGGTGCCCGCGGTCCATGATGGCGACGTGGGTGCAGACCTGCTCCACTTCGGTGAGGATGTGGCTGGAGAGGAAGACGGTCGCGTGCCGCTCGGAGATGTCGCGTATCAGGTTGCGGGTCTCGCGCATCTCCTCTGGGTCCAGGCCGACGGTCGGCTCGTCGAGCAGCAGCAAGTCCGGCACTCCCAGCAGCGCCTGGGCTATGCCCAGTCGCTGGCGCATGCCGGTGGAATAGGTGCGCACCTTGCGCCGGATCGCCTTGCCCAGGCCAGCGATCTTGAGCGCGTCGTCGATGTGCGACTCGCTCAGCGGCTGGCCGCCGGCCCGCCAGAAGATCTCCAGGTTGTCGAATCCCGACAGGTGTGGCACGAAGGCGGGCCGCTCGACGAGGGCGCCGACGCGTCGCAGGACCGGGTCGCCCGCGCGCACCGGCTCGCCGAACAGTCGCGCCTCGCCGGCGGTGGGATGCACGAGACCGACGAGCATCCGCAGGACGGTGGTTTTGCCGGCGCCGTTCGGGCCGAGCAGCCCGAAGACCTGGCCCGCCTCAACCTTCAGGCTGAGGTTGTCGACGACCATGCCGGCATTGGGGAAACGCTTGCTCAGGCCGACGAGCTCGATAGGGGCATCGCTCAATGTTGGGCAGTGTCCTCGTTCCAGGCCGCGAGGGTGACGGTGTCTTGCGAACCGTCGTCACGGCGCTTTCTTTCATTGTACGCTATTCGGGGCCGCCTTGCAGGAAGGCAGGCGGCATCGACGGCGGGAAGCGTTGTGGCGCGCCGTCGGGGGTGGTCGGCCGGAGTCGGTTACGTTCGCAGGCTGCAGGTGATGAGGCCGTCCCACTCACCGATCGTGTTGGCGGAGGTGAGGATGAACACGTCCCTGCCGTTGTCATCCTTGTAGTCGATGCTCACCTCGCCGGCGAGGTCGTGTGTCTGGGGATCGATGACAAACGTGAGGCCATCCACTTCTTCGACGAGGTCAGATTCACGCGCCGTGTCCACGATCAGACCCAGCGACGGGTCGCAGCAGCCGGTGAATTGAAGCTCGATGCGAACGGGCCCCTGGCTACCCTTTTCCGACAACAATGACTCGACGGCCTGACTTGCGGTCGCGTCTAGCTTGACCAGAGACATCTTTCCCATCCGATGCTAAAGAACCGTAGGGGCGGAACACATCGTGTCCCGCCCCTCTATTATAGCCGATTCAGTTTCCCTAGTAGGCTTGCTTGAATAGCTCCATGATCTCGCCGGGGTCGCCCGCGGGACGCGCGTTGAACATGACGTTCGAATCGGCCATGGCATGGAATGCGCACAGCCCCAGGCCCTCCTCCGGCACGCCGACGTCGCGCAGCCGCATCGGATGGCCCACCTTCTGCATCAGCGCCTGGACCGCGTCCGCCGCCGCCAGCGCCGCATCTCGCTCGCTCATGCCGTGCGTGTCGACTCCCAACGCCTGCGCGACCTGCGCCAACTTGGGGGCCGCGTGGTCGACGTTGAAGCGCATCACGTGCGGCAAGACGATACCGCAGGCCGCTCCGTGTGGAACGTGATGCAGCGTTCCTACCGTGTGGGCCATCGCGTGCGCCAGGCCGACCTGCGCGATGGTAAACGCCCAGCCGGCGGTGGTTGCGGCTATCTGCATGTTCAGCCGGGCCTTTTCGTTGCTGCCGTCGGCCGCAACGAGAGGCAGGTTCTCGGTGATGAGGCGTATTGCGTTCAGCGCCTGGCCGTCGCAGATCGGGTTCGCCATGATGCTCGTCATGGCTTCGACCGCGTGCGTCATCGCGTCCATCGCGCTGCCGACGGTCATTCCCTTGGGAAGCGTCAACGTGAAGCGTGGGTCGAGGATGGCCGCGTTGGGCGTGATCCTCGGGTCGGCGATGAACAGCTTGCGCCCCGCGGTCTTGTTGGTTATGACCGCGGCGTTTGTAACCTCGCTGCCGGTCCCGGCCGTCGTTGGGACGACGATGTGCGGCGTCTGCGGCTCGTCGAGCGCAAACCAGCGGTTGATGTAGTCGTTGGCCTTGCCGCCGCTCTTCAGGGCAACGCAGACCGTCTTTCCGGCATCGATGACGCTCCCGCCGCCGACGCTGACGATGCAATCCGCCTGCAACTCGCGCGCCTTCTCGACGGCGCCGTCCACGGATTCGAGGTCCGGGTCCTGCGGGATCTTGTCGTAGATGCCGACGCAGAAGTCCACCAGGGCGCTCTTCACGAGGTCCGCCAGTCCTGCCGCCCTGACGCCGGGGTCGGTGAGGATCATCGCTCTCTTACAGCCAAGCTCCACAACTGACTTGTAGATTGCGGACAGGGAGCCGTGGCCGGCGATGATGGCTGTCGGGCAGGTATAGCTGAACCCTTCCATCTTCTTGTTGTCGGTGAGCATCGTGAAGGGGAAGTTGGTGTTGCGGTCGGAGAAGGCGGGCACGTGGATTCTCTTGACCTGCGTGTACTCTTCCAGCCCCCATTTCCCCAGCTCGCGGCCGACGCCCGATTGCTTGTAGCCGCCGAAGGGGCAGTATTCCGCGAAGACGTGGTAGTTGTTGATCCACATCGTGCCCGTGCGGATCCTGCGGGCTACTCCCTCGGCCCTGGCGATACTGCTGGAGAACACACCGCCGGCCAGGCCGTAGATGGAGTCGTTGGCGATGGCGACTGCCTCGTCGTCGTCGTTGTACTTGATGACGCAGACGACGGGGCCGAAGATCTCCTCTTGGGCGACGCGCATCTTGTTGTCGACGTTGGCGAAGATGGTGGGCGTGTAGTAGTAGCCGCCCTCCATTCCCGGGACCGCGGCGCGCTTGCCGCCGGTGATCAGCTCCGCGCCCTCTTCCTTGCCGAGCTGCACGTAGTGCTCGACGGTCGCCAGTTGCTCCTTGCTGACTACGGGGCCCATGTGGGAGTTGGCGTCTAGCTGGTAGCCGATGCGGATCGCTTCCGCGCGCTTCTTCATCCTCTCGACGAACTCGTCGTAGAACTTCGCGGGGACCAGGACGCGCGTGCCTGACTCGCAGATCTGCCCCTGGTGAAGGAACGTGCCGAAGCAGGCGCCCTCGACGGCCAGGTCCATGTCCGCGTCGTCGAGGATGATGTTGGCCGACTTTCCGCCCAGCTCCAGCGTCACCTTCTTCACCGTGTCCGACGCCATCCGCATGATCTCGCGGCCGACTTCGGTGCTGCCGGTGAACGCAATCTTGTCGACGTCCGGGTGGGTGCAGATCGTCTTGCCGAGCGCGCCGCCGGGCCCGGGAATGACGTTGAAAACCCCCTTTGGGATGCCCGCCGCCTTCGCCGCCTCAGCCAGTATGAGCGCGGTGAGAGGGGTGTTCGAGGCCGGCTTTACGACGATGGTGTTCCCCATGATGAGGGCTGGCGCGATCTTCCACATCGCCAGCGCGGTGGGGAAGTTCCAGGGGACGATTCCGACGCACACGCCTATCGGCTCGCGCACGATGAATTCGCGGCCCGGTGAGAAGGCGTTGCCGGAGGCCGAGATCTCCTCCTCCATGGGGAATTTGGTTAGGGCGTATGTGGACAGGTTGCGCATCAGCAGGCTGGCCCACATGACGATAATCTTGGCGTACCCGACAATCTGGCCGGCGTCCATGCACTCGGTCATGACCATGCGCACGCCTTGCTGCGAGATCTGGTCGGCGAAGTCCTGGAGCTTCGCGACGCGTTCGGCCATGGGGAGGCCGCTCCATACGCCGCTGTCGAAGGCCCTTTTCGCCGCAGCTATGGCCGCCTCGGCATCGGCGTTTCCCGCCTGGGCGACCGTAGCGAAGGGGAGCCCGGTCCCGGGGTCAATAGTGTCGAAAGTCTTGCCGTCCGCGGCGTCGACAAACTCACCGTCGATAAACAGCTTGTACTGGTCCATTCGTGGTCCTCCTTCAAGGGCCTTGCTCCCTGATCAAACGATGACGATTACCGATCCGGAAGGTGCAATGAAGGATACCACTAGGCCCATTATTGCGGAACCAGTATCCGTATCGCCCCTGTCTTTTCTGACGGCTCTCTTCGTCCGGCTTTGACATTCGTCGCGCGGGCAGCTATTAATTAGGGAAGCGATACTACCGGCGGAGGCGCTGAGATGCCGCACATAGATGACGTTCTGAGCGACCACAAACTGACCGACCAGCAGCAGGCCGTGCTCACCTACCTGCAGGCGCACCCCAACGAGGTGTTCTCTTCAGAGGACGTTGAGGAGCTGCGGGCAAAGGTGCGCGCCGGCGCGCCAGCTTCGCTCGGCGCTTCGCTGGAGACCCTGTACCGGATGGGCTGCATCGAACGGAAGAAGGTGCGGGCGCGCTACTTCTATGGATCGAGCGAGGCGATCAGCCAGCTGCGGACGAGGATGACCGAGACTGCGTCCGAGCGAGGACAGAAGGAAGCCTGACAGGCCGTTTCGCCATCGACACCGGCATCAGAAATCCGAGGGGTCCTGTCCGCTGACAGAACCCCTCGAAACTAGTCGTGCAGTCGGTCGTCGCTACGGGACGAGCTTCGAATACCCCGTCTTGACCTGCAACGGCCACGCTATGTCGAGGTACTGGTCGCCGGCGGGGTCCCACGGCGGCCACTGGACCAGGTCGCTGACGTTCGGATCGCCGGTCTTAGCATACTGAGCCCACATCGACATCATAGCCTCGGACACCTGCTGGTCGTCTTCGGTCAGGCCCGGGTCCTGCTGCTGTGCGCCGGAAGGATGGGCGAACGCATCATAGAATATGGAGTTTGGTATTACGGCCATCATGCCGAAGACGTACGGCAGCTCAAGCCCGTGGAAGGCCAGAACACCCTCCTTCTTCCATTCGCTCGGCACCTGAGTGAACAGGGCGGCGTAGGCCCCGTTGCCGGCCTTTCCGACGGCCTCCAGCCTGATGGTATAGGCGTCGATGAGGAAGGGCAGGTGTATAACGGTGTTTTCAGCTATCAGCTCGCCGATGTTTGTGCAGGTCAGCAGGGAAACGTCGTTCTGCGTGCCCGCTTTGTAGATGTTTGCCGGCGCATCGGGCATAAGCCAGCCGTCCACGAGCAGGTTGTCCAGCACGCCGACGCCCTCTGCCGCCGGCATCGACGCGTTGAGCTCTTTGCTCATCTCGGCGCCGGCGTCGAGGATTTTCTGGAACGGCAACGCACGCAGAGCCGCGAGAGTGTTCGCATCCTCGGGAATGCCCAGCTTGGCTACGAGGTTCTGTCCCATCGCCTCGCCGTCCGCCAGGGAAAGGACGGACCTGATGCCGACGCCTTCGCTATTCGCGCCGCTCTCGAGGATCGCATGCTGGAATAGCCCCTTGGCCAGAGGCGAGGCAACCATGGCGTCGGTTTTACCGCCGCCGCCGGACTCGCCGAAGACGGTAACGTTGTTGGGGTCGCCTCCGAAGGCAGCGATGTTAGTCTGTATCCACTTCAGGGAGGCAATGAGGTCCTCGAAGAGGTAGTTCCCCGAGACGCCCTCTGGCGATTCCGCGCTGAGCTGCGGCAGGGCCAGCAGGCCAATAGCGCCGAGCCGGTGGTTGACGCCCACCATGACCACGCCGTGCTGGGGGAGCGATGGCCAGGTGTAGGGCGGCGAGTTGGCTGATCCGACGGCAAAGCCTCCTCCGTGGAACCAGACCATCACTGGTAGCTTGTCGCCGGTCTTCTTGGCGGGCGTGAAGACGTTCAGTGTGAGGCAGTCCTCGCCCATATTCCCCGAGACCCAGCTTGCTCGATTCTGGGCGCACATATTGCCGAAGACTGTCGCTTCGCGTATGCCCGACCAGGTGACGACGGGCTGGGGTGGCTGCCATCGCAGGTCCCCAACCGGCGGCGCCGCGTACGGTATTCCGCGGTAGACCCGCACCTCTTTCCCGGGGTCGCCGACCATCGCGCCGGATACGTATCCGGCGTCGAGCTTGACCGGGTCCATGAGCAGGTCCGATTGCGTCGTTGCCGCGGGCGTCGTCGTGGATGCCTTTTCTTCCTCCGAGCAGGACGCGATAATCGGCAGCGTAAGCGCTGCCAACAAAAGGGCCAACAAGAGCCTTGTTCTAACCTGACGGCGCATTTTGGAGCCTCCTCGTTAGCTCGGTGCTTGCGTTCAACGAAACTCTAGGCCAATCGCAGAGCGAATGTCAACGCGACTTCTTGATGCGACGGGGGTTTGCCGATTCCGGCATCGGGCGAATGATGCGCTGACAGGAGTCCGATGGCGCTATCTAGGCGTAGCCGCACGCTGACTGCAGAGCGGAGTCTGGCGCCGCATGGCGGCGGCAGGAACGGCGCGACGGTACTGGGCGGATGTCCCCATGCTGGAGGTCGAGTCAGTGCGGCCGGCCGGCAGCGGCGAAGTGTGCGCTCCAATACGACTCGGCGAGGGACACTTCCCGCACGATGTCGCCGTTGTCGACCGCCATCAGAACCATCC
>JBGQNJ010000058.1:0-6863 GCA_041501065.1 Dehalococcoidia bacterium | reverse complement strand
CGGGCTCTCTGCCGCCGCTGCCATTGTTGGCTGAGGGTGAGGAGCCGCCCGCGGTGTCGCAGCGCATGGTCGACGCCGCGCTGTGGGAGATCGGCATCCTGGAAGAGATGGGATTCGACCTGATCAAGGTCTCGCTCAAGGCCTTCGACGTGCCGACGATGGTCGCGGCCTATCGCGATGTGGCGACGCGCGTGCCCTATCCGCTGCACCTGGGCGTCACAGAGGCGGGCACGCCCCGCAGCGGCGCCGTGCGCAGCGCAATCGGCATCGGCATCCTGCTCTCGGAAGGCATCGGCGACACTATACGCGTCTCCCTCTCCGCCGACCCGACGCAAGAGATACCGGTCTGCTGGGACATCCTCAACGCCCTCAACCTGCGGCGCCGCGGCCCGACGATAATCGCCTGCCCGACGTGCGGCCGCGTCGAGATCGACCTCATCCCGCTGGCGAACGCCGTGGAAGAACACTTTCAGCGGCTGGGCAGGCCGATAACCGTCGCCGTCATGGGCTGCGTCGTCAACGGCCCGGGCGAGGCGCGTCAAGCGGACGTGGGCATCGCCGGCGGCAAAGGGAAAGGCGTCATCTTCCGTCGCGGCGAGGTCGTGCGTACGGTGGCGGAGGGTGAATTCCTGGCGGCGATCATCGAAGAGGGCGAACGCGTCCTCGCGGAGATGCCGTCGATCTAGCAGGAGCGCCGCGTGAATTTCGACGTCATAGCTTTGATCGTCCTCTGCCTAATCTGGGCAGCGTTCGGCTTCATCCCCTGGCTCGTCGTCGCCTATCGACGGAAAGGCCGCGGCACGCTGGTGCTGCTCCCTCTGGCGATTGTCGGAGGCGTCGGCGGCGCGGTGCTGGTGCCGGCGCTGGGCGCGCGGAATCTTCCAGCCGTGTTCGGCAGCCTCATCGCGGCGATGGCCGGCGGTCTCGCGCTCATGCTCGCTGCGCCATATGTTGTCGGGGTTGTGCGGCGGGGCGGCACGGCCTCGTAGGGGGTCGAGGGCTGCGGCGGGTACGGAGCCCCGCCGGTACAACGCATACGTCGTCCAATCCTTGACCGAGCCTCCCGGCTCCTCTATCCTCGCTTACTGAACCCACTTCTCGACCCAGGAGACCCGCATGCGTTTTACCCACCTCTTCGGCAAGACACTGCGACAGGCCCCCGCCGAGGCCGAGACGCCGAACCATCAGCTCCTCCTGCGCGCCCGGCTCATCGTCCAGCTCACGGCCGGCGTCTACAGCTACCTGCCCCTCGGCTGGAAAACGCTGCTCAAGATACGCCAGATCATCCGCGAGGAGATGGACGCCGCCGGTGGCCAGGAGGTCATGCTGCCCGGCCTTCAGCCCGTCGAGCTGTGGGAGGAGTCCGGCCGCCGCAAGGGCTTCGGTGAGACGCTCTTCGTCCTTAAGGACCGCCGCGACCGCGAGCTGGCGCTGGGCCCGACGCACGAGGAGGTCGTCGTCGACCTGTTCAAGCGTCTCGTCCAGAGCTACCGCGAGCTGCCAATAATGATCTATCAAATGCAGACGAAGTTCCGCGACGAGCCGCGCCCCCGCGGCGGCCTCATGCGCACGCGCGAGTTCACGATGATGGACCTCTACAGCTTCGACGCCGACTACGAAGGCCTCGACGTCAGCTACGACAAGATGCTCGTCGCCTACAAGAACTCCTTCGACCGCTGCGGCGTGCCGACAATCAAGGTCCTGGCCGACCCGGGCACGATCGGCGGCGCCGACAACAACGAGTTCATGCACCTCACCGACGTCGGCGAAGACCAGGTGCTCATCTGCCCCAAGTGCGACTACGCGGCGAACACGGAGAAGGCGTCGTTCCGGAAGCGCACGGCGGAGGCCGAGGCGCCACTGCCGATGGAGGAGGTCGCTACGCCCGGCCAGAAGACCATCGACGACCTCGTCGCGTTCCTCGGCGTGCCGCCCTGGAAGACGCTGAAGGCCGTCTTCTACGCCCACGACAGAGCGCCCGTCTTCGTCGCCGTTCGTGGCGACCTGGAGGTGAACGAGACGAAGCTGCGCAACGCCCTCGGCGGCGGCGAGCTGCGCCTGATGGACGACCGCGAAGTCGAAGCGGCGGGCCTCGTGCCGGGCGCCGCGTCACCATCGGGACTGCGCGGCGTGCGCGTCATCGCCGATGACTCCGTGGTCGACTCGCCGAACCTCGTCGGCGGCGCCAACACGCCAGACGTCCACTTCCTCAACCTCAACTACGGCCGCGATTGGCAGGCGGAGATCGTCGCCGACATCGCCCTGGCCCGCGACGGCGACCCGTGCCCCAACTGCGAGACGCCGCTCCGGATGCGACGCGCCATCGAGATGGGACACGTGTTCAAGCTGGGCATCGTTTACAGCGACAAGCTGGGCGCGACGTACCTCGACGCCGAGGGCAAGGCGCGGCCGGTGGTCATGGGCTGCTACGGCATCGGCGTCGAGCGGCTGCTGGCGACGGTCATCGAGGCGAACCACGACGAGAAAGGGATCATCTGGCCGGCGAGCGTCGCGCCCTACCAGGTTCACCTCGTGGCGCTGAACGTCGAAAGCGCGCCGGTGCGCGAGGCGGCGGAGAAGCTGTACGATGACCTCCGCACGGCGGGCGTCGACGTCCTCTACGACGACCGCGAGGAGTCGCCGGGCGTCAAGTTCAACGACGCCGACCTGCTGGGGATGCCGCTGCGCGTGACGGTCAGCCAGAGGACGCTGGAGAAGCAGAGCGTGGAGCTGAAGCGTCGCCGGGAGAAGGAATCGTCGCTCGCGCCGCTATCGGACGCCGTCTCCACAATCGCTGGCAGGGCTCCGAGTTGAACGCCTCTGCGGGGTGAATCCCGCAGCTTTCTCCTAACGGCGTGACTTCACCTCATGCCTTTGCGGCTTGCCTCGCTGTGATATAATCTGCGCCGGAGGAAGACACGATGTACCTTCGCGCTTCCCGCTTCGTGTTCCCCGCGGTCCTGGCCCTCCTTCCCATTCTCCTGTCGGCCTGCTCCCACGGCGAAAAGCCCCGCGCCACTGTGCCAGGCGATTGGAGCGCAATGGCTCCATTGCGGCATCCGACACCCGGTATTTACCTGAGCATCCACGAGCTAGAGTCACAGTCTGGTTTCAAGCTGGTGCTGCCCTCTTATCTGCCGTACGGAATGATGGGCTACATCGCCACTTGGGAAGAGGACGATCCCGGCGATGAACAGTCGTTTCGCGCATCCGTCACCGTGCCTCACAACCCCTACACTAAGGGGTCACTTCAGATTGAGGTGACTGAGTGGCAGCGTCAACAGGGCGATCTCGCTGACGACCAGGAAGATAATTCTGGCACAGGTAGTGCAATCCTCTTCTGGCAGAAGTCCGGCGAAGAGAACATGAGAATCGGCGATGCATCTGTCACCTGCTATCCCGAACCTCAGTATTTCCTCCAGACTCCTCCACCACCCCTTCCGGAGGGATTGGTGCTCGCGACACCTGCGCCAGGGGAACCGAGAGAGGTCGAGCTCATCTGTAGTTGGGACACGCAGCAGTTACACGTGCAGGTTTCGTTTTCCTGGACAGTGACCGAGCCGATACCGGGACTGATATCGACAGATATGCGCGATGAGGCGATGAGGGTGGTGACGTCGATGATAGAGGATCCCTACGTTCCGTGACGGGTCGTCAGCGGTTGGCGCCCCGTGGCGTCGGTGAGGGGGAAGGAGAGGGGCAACGCTGACGTGTCATCGGGCGGCGTTAGCGCACTCGCGTCGACCTTGGCGAAGCTCTAGTCCGCCGGCAGCGTCAGGACGCGTTCGGCACAAGCGCTTCTCACGATTCGATCCGTCCGTGCTCTTTGCGCGCGACGGCGATGATGACGACCCGGAGCGGCGCCAGCACCCCGACGCGGTTCACGACACGCTCGTAGCCCACCCCCAGCGCGTACGACAACGGATGGAACGCCAGGTACTCCGGCTCCGTCTCGAAGCGGTCCAGTCGCTCCACCGTCAGACCCGCGCCCTCGAGCAGTCGACGCAGCCGGCCCGCCGTGTTCGCGCGATACAGCGTCGGGAAGACGTCGCGCTCCTCGACGCCGCGACGCCGGTTGAACCAGACGTGCAGTCGCTGCGGCACGAGCGACGCGACGAGCGGCACGTAGTGGAAGCGATTCGGCGTCAGGAGCTGGAAGCGCCCGCCGGGCTTTAGCACGCGCGCGACCTCCGCCAGCGCCTCGTCGGGCCGCGGCAGGTGCTCCATGACATGGCTGGCGAGCACGGCGTCGAACGAGGCGTCCGCGAAGGGGAGCCGCTGGACGTCGCCGCGGACGCGGCCGGCGACGTTGGGGTTGTCGCGCAGCTCCGCGCCGATGTCGACGCCGACGACGCGACAGCCCCCCGTCAGCTCGTAGCGGAAGATGCGTCCGCTGCCGCACCCCGCGTCGAGGACCGTTGCGCCCGGCGGGATGCATTCGCGCAGCGTATCTTCGAAGCGACGGTACATCCCGCGGAACTCCGGCGGATACCAGCGCTTTCGCAGCTCTTCCTTTCGCCACCCGAACCCGAGCACGCCGACCCTCCTGACTCGCCCCCATTCTACTCGACACGTCACCTTCGCCGTAGGGTCGAGGCCCCGTACCCGACCCGCCAACACCTCAATCGGGGCAGCGGCCAGCGCGCACACCCTTGCAATCGCACTAATGTCGTGCTATATTTGAGGCGAGTTATGGAACTCTTCGGGAGTGGGTTCAGCCCACTTTTTTGTTGGCCGGACAATAGTTCGGCTAAGGGGTTGTAAGGCGGAATGAAAAGCGATTTTCTTGTGGCGATAACCCAACTCGCCGCAGAAAAGAACCTGCCGAAAGAGATGGTTCTGGAAGCGGTGGAGGCTGCACTGGCTTCCGCCTATAAGAAAGATAACCTGGCGACCAGCAACGTCGTCGTGCGCATCGACCGCGACAGCGGCGCCGTGCGCGTCTATACACGCAAGACGGTCGTCGAAGAGGTCACCGACCCGCGCACCGAGATGACGCAGCAGGAAGCCCGCGCTCTCAAGCCCGACGCCGTCGTCGGCGACAACGTCGACATCGAGACCGCGGCCCACGACGGCGGGCGCATCGCCGCCCAGACGGCGAAGCAGGTGGTCCTGCAGCGGCTGCGCGAGGCCGAGCGCGAAGTCGTCTACGAGGAATACTCCGGAAAGGAAAGCGATATCCTTTCCGGCATGGTGCAGCGCTTCGAAGGCAAGAACGTCATCATCGACCTCGGCAAGGCGGAGGCTGTGCTGCCGCCGTCCGAGCAGGTGAAGACGGAGCACTACCGCCCGGGCCAGCGCCTGAAGCTGTACCTGCTGGAGGTCATCAAGTCCAGCAAGGGGCCGCAGGTGACGGTCTCGCGGACGCATAAGAACCTGCTTCGACGCCTGTTCGAGCTGGAGGTGCCGGAGATCTACAAGGGCACCGTCGAGCTGCGGTCCATCGCGCGCGAGCCGGGCCATCGCAGCAAGGTCGCCGTCTACTCCTCGCAGGAGGGCATCGACCCCGTCGGCGCCTGCGTCGGACTGCGCGGCATCCGCATCCAGAACATCGTCAACGAGCTCGGCGGCGAGCGGATCGACGTCGTCCAGTGGGACCCCGATGCGTCGCGCTTCGTCGCCAACGCCCTCAGCCCGGCCCAGGTGCTCGGTGTGAGCGTCGACGCGGGCGAGAATACCGCCTCGGTCGTCGTCCCCGACCGCCAGCTCTCCCTGGCAATCGGCAAAGAGGGACAGAACGCCCGCCTGGCCGCCAAGCTCACCGGCTGGCGCATTGACATCCGAAGCGAGTCGATAGCGCAGCAGGAGCGAGCGGGCGGCGCCGTGGCCGAGGCTGAGAAGGTCATCGAGGAGAAGCCTGCGCCCAAGGCCGCCGCGAAGCCGTCGCGGGCACGGAAGGCGCAGCCTGCGGAGGCCGCCGTCGAAGCGGAGCCGGTCCTGCCGCCGGAGGAAGAGGCCGCCCTCGCGTTCGCCGAAGAAGAGGCGCCCGCCGAGGAAGTGGCAGCGGAGGCGCCGGAGCCGGTGGCCGCAGCAGTCGCGGAGGAGCCGCGAAAGCCCAGCATTCGCTTCGCTGAGGAGATCCTGACGACGCCGACGCCCGCGGCCCCCGCAAGGGGCAAGAAGGCGAAGGCCGGCAAGGGAAGCCGGGCAGTCAAGGAAGAGCCGGAGTCGGAGGCGCCCGCCAAAGCGAAGAAGGCCAAGAAGGCGCGGCGTCCCATCATCGAGGACGAGGACGAAGACCTCGAGGAATTCCTGCCCTAAGGGCATCGCATTAACATGAGCAAGAATGTGCAGGCGAAGGTCAAGCACGTGCCCCTTCGCACCTGCGTCGCCTGCCGCACGACGGGCGCCAAGCGTGGCCTCGTGCGAATCGTCAGGACGCCGCATGGCGGCGTCGAAGTTGACCAGACGGGCAAGTCCGCCGGACGCGGCGCGTACCTCTGCCGGCGTCGGCAGTGCTGGCAGGAGGCGTTGAAGAAAGAAGGCCTCGCCCGCGCCCTTCGCGTCAAACTGTGGGACGCGGACAGAGACAAGTTGAAGGCATTCGCCGAAGAGATAGTAGAGGAATAGGACCATCCCAAGACCAAGGCAGACACGACAGGCAAGACCGGCAAGACCGGCAAGAAGACCGGCGACACAGGAGCGCGGGCCACGAACGGCCGCTGCTGCGAAGATTATCGCTCCCCCCGAAGGCGACAAGAGAGTGGAGATACCTACCACTCTGACCGTGAAGGAGCTGAGCGATCTGCTCCGGCTATCACCGGTCGATGTTATCAAGGAGCTGATCAAGAGCGGTGTGATGGCGAGCATCAACCGGGTGATCGACTTCGACACCGCCGCCATCGTCGCTCATGACCTCGGCT
>JBGQNJ010000057.1:0-6941 GCA_041501065.1 Dehalococcoidia bacterium | reverse complement strand
TCCCTCGCCGATGCAAGGGTTGACGCCCTAATGATGCGAAGGTATCATCAATCCGGCAGCGCCGCGCCTTGTCGCGCGGCAAGAGGCATTAACGTCAAACATGGAGACCGACGACGGCGGCGATTGTAGCCGCCACAGCAAAAATCGAGGAGGCGATTCGCTGTCGGTGAGTCGCAGCTAACGCGCTGAGTGCGCCGGCCGCGGCTCGTCCGCGGCGGACCACCTCCTGGCACGACCTTTCTTGAGGAGGTGGTTTTTCATGCCTTTCCTCAGCCAACTGCTTGGGCGCCCTACGCTCGATGCCGACGGCACGCGCGTCGGCATCCTCCGCGACCTGCTCATATCCACCGATATCCCTTATCCACCGATGGGAGCCATCGTCGTCGCCGACAGGGGGCATCTGCACGCTATCCCCTGGCTGCACGTCGCCTCCGTGACGCCGCGCGGCACCGCCCTGCGCAGCCGCGTGCGCCTGGAGGCCTTCCCAGCACCCGGCGATGACATGATCTGGCTGGGGCGTGACCTGCTGGACAAGCAGATCGTCGATACTCAGGGCGTGAAGCTGGTGCGCGTCAATGACCTGTCGCTGACGCCGATCAACGGCGACCTGCGCCTCGCCGGCGTCGACAACAGCGTTGCCGGCCTGCTGCGGCGCCTTGGCATCGAGTGGCTGGCGCGTCTCTTCGGCCGCGGACGGCCGCGCCTCATCGATTGGGAGCAGGTCGACATCGGCCCCGCCGTCGACGAGATCCGCCTGAAGGTGCCCTTCCACCGCCTGCGTCTCATGCCGCCCGCGGATATCGCTGCGGTCATCAGCCAGATGTCGCCGGGCGAGGCGGCCGATGTCCTGGAGGCGCTTGACGACGAGATTGCCGCGGACGCCCTGGCGGAGCTCACCGACGAGCACCAGGCGGCGGTCGTCAACGCCATGGAGCCGGAAGAGGCCGCCGACGTGCTGGAGCAGATGCCGCCGGATGACGCCGCGGACATCCTCGGCGACGTCCACGAGGAGCGCGCCGGCGAGCTGATGCGCCTGATGGAGCCGCATACGGCACAGGAGGTGCGCTCGCTTCTCATCTATGAGGACGACACGGCGGGCGGCCTGATGAACAGCAGGCTCTTCGCCGTCGCGGAGATGGAAACGGCCGGTCGCGTCGTGGAAGACCTGCGCCGCACGGCACCGCCGGAGGACGAGATCTACTACCTCTACGTTGTCGATAGCGGCGGCCGCCTGCGCGGCGTGCTCTCGTTGCGCGACCTCGTCGTCGCGGAGCCGGACGCCCTTATCGCCGATTGCATGCGGCAGGACGTCGCCTTCGTCCGCCTCGAGGACTCCAAGGAGGAGGTGGCGCGCAAACTCATACACTACAACCTGCTCGCCATTCCGGTCGTCGATGAGCATGGCCACCTCAAGGGCATGGTCACCGTCGACGACGTGCTGGACCTCGTGACGCCGCGCGCCTGGCAGAACCGTCCCCGCCGGATGACGGGATAGCTCCGCGGAGGCGAAATGACGAACCAGGTCCGCCGGCCGCCGCGCCTTCACAAGCCCCTGATCAGCGGTCTGGCACTGCTCCAGCGCTGGGGCCCCTGGCGTCGCCTCGGCCTCTTCCTGGCAGTGGCGGGTCCGGGCCTGATCACCGGCATCGTCGACGACGACTCGACGGGCATCGCCGGCTACTCCATCGCCGGGTCGCGCTTCGGCTACAGCCTCCTGTGGACGCTCGTCCTCGCTGCCATCGCTCTCGCCGTAGTCGGCGAGATGGCCGCGCGCATGGGGTCCATCACCGGCAAGGGCCTGGGTGAGGTCATCCGCGAACGCTTCGGCGTGCGCATCACCTCTTTCGCGCTGCTGATCCTCCTGATAGCCAACCTGGCGACCATCATAGCCGAGTTTGCCGGCATCGCGGGCGCTTCGGAGATATTCGGCGTCTCGCGCTACATCGCCGTTCCTCTGGCGGCGCTGCTCGTCTTCGGCGTCGTCGTCTGGGGCTCCTATCGACGTGTGGAGAAGGTGCTGCTGACCTTCTCGCTCGTGTCGATCTCCTACATCATCACCGGTTTCCTCGCGAAGCCCGATTGGGGCGCCGTCGCGACCAACTCGGTCGTGCCGCACTTCCATGCCAACCTGGCGTACTTGTCCGTGCTCATCGGCGTGATCGGCACGACGATTACGCCGTGGCAGCAGTTCTATCTTCAGTCGACGGTCGTCGACAAGGGCCTGGGAGAGCGCGAGTTCAAGCTGGAGCGCCTGGACGTCTTTATCGGCGCTATTGCGTCGGGGACAATTGCCTTCTTCATCATCGTGACGACCGCAGCCACTCTGCACGCGCACGGCGAACCATCCGGCACAGTCGAGGAGGTCGCACAATCGCTGCGGCCGCTGGCCGGTGACTTCGCCGCCAACCTCTTTGCCATCGGCCTGCTGAACGCCTCGCTGCTCGCCGCCGCCGTCTTGCCGCTAACGACCGCCTATGCCGTTTGCGGCGCCTTCGGCTGGGAGCGAAGCGTCAACATGTCCTTGCGGGAGGCGCCGGTGTTCTTCGGCCTCTTCGGGGGTCTGCTGGTCGTCGGCGCGGCGGCCGTGCTTGTGCCGGGCTTACCGCTGCTGATCCTTCTCCTGATCCCAAACGTCGTCGGGGCGGTGCTCCTGCCCGTGATCCTGGTGCTAATGCTGAAGGTGCTGAACGATTCGCGGATCATGGGGCGCTGGACGAACTCGGCCGGCTGGAACGTCGCGGCGTGGACGGTGACGGGCGCGCTGATCGTGCTGACGGTCGTCTACGCGATTATCGCCGTCCTTCAGGCGGCGGGCGTCATCAGCGGTTGAGCCACTGGCGCTTCGAACTTCACCCCCTCGGTTAACCTTTTCGCCTGTTGACGCGTTATCACATGTACTCGGCCCAGAGGAGGACAATAAGGAAGGATGCGACGCGCAATCATCCCGCTAATTGCGCTCGCTCTGGCCTCCTTCGCGAATCAGGCCGCGGCGGAGCAGGGACAGTGGCAGCCGCGGCTTACCCTCTACCCCGGGCAGTTCCACAACATTGCCTTCGCCTCCGCGACGACGGTCTGGGCGGCCGGCCCGGGCGGCGTTCTCCTCTCCGAAGACGGCGGCGGTTCCTGGCGCTGGACGCTGAACACGCCTCTTCGTGTCGCAGATTCGGCGAGGGACGGGCTCCACGGTTGGGCAGTAGGACCCGGCGGCGTCATCTTCGCGACAAGTGACGGCGGCAGGACCTGGAACGCGCAGCAATCGGGCACGAGCATCGATCTGTTCGCTGTCGGCGCCCTCGACTCGCAGCATGTGATCGCTACCGGCTACCAGTTCAGTCCGGGCCAGCCTCAGCCGGTTTCAGCCAGCATTTTGCTCCGTACGGAGGACGGAGGCCTGACCTGGCAAGAGGCGCAGCTTCCTGGGGAGTACGAGTTGCGATCGCTTGCCGTTCTCCCCGGCTCTGAAAGTGTCTGGCTATTCGCAATCAAGTGCCCTTCGGGTCAGGCGGCTTCCGGCTGCACGGGCGAAATGGTCTTGCTGACCTCCGACGACGCGGGCAAGACGTGGGAAGAGACGGATTCGGGGCAGCAACTGTGGGGAATGCAATTGACAAGCCCTTCGAGGGGCTGGGCAATCGGAGAGTCGGGCTTGCTCCGAACGGAGAACGGCGGCAAGTCCTGGGTGGTGATCCAGCAATGGCCCGACACCATGTTCGTCGGCAACCTCTCGGTTCTGAGCGACGACAGCGTCGCGCTGCTCGTGACCGATAACACCGCTTCGACTCAGCAGATCGTCAAGACGGACGACGCCGGTGCGGACTGGAGCAACGTCGGCGGCGCGACCTGGACAATTTCCCAGCTACGCTACTTCGACGAGACGCACGCAGTTCGCGCCAAATGGGACCAAACGATCGAGCGTTCGAAGGACGGTGGAGCGACCTGGCATTCCTCCGTCGCGCCCGCTTTCGCTACCCTCATCAGGCCGGGTTTCGACTTCGTCGACCCCATGAACGGCTGGCTAGCGGCCACAAAGCTACTGCGCACTCGAGACGCAGGGCAATCGTGGGAGGCCGTAAGCGACCGGCAATTCGACGTGGTCGATTTTGTCTCACCCACCGAAGGCTGGGCCGCGCAGACCGACTGCGCCGCCGGCCCGTGTAAGGGCGTCGTGCTGCACAGCGTCGATGGCGGCGCCACCTGGGAGGAGCAGATCAGACGTGAGGCCTCGGACGTTCCTCGCGTGACCTTCGTCGACAGGCTTAACGGCTGGGTGACACTCGGTTCCGACGAGCCCGTCCTTCATACGCGCAACGGCGGTGTGACGTGGACAGAACGGCAGCCGCCCGGCCGCAACCTCATCTTCGTCGACGCCGCGACCGTCTGGGCGGCGGAGGACGTGACGCTCTTCATCTCGACGGACGGCGGCGACACGTGGTCGCAGGCCGCTTTCCTGACCGGCGCTCAAGGCTGCGGTCTCGCGGGCATCGCTGCCAGCGACGCCCAGCACGTCTGGGTTGCAGCGTATGACTGTGCGGGCCAGCGTCCGGGAACCTTTTTGGAGCGGAGCGTCGACGGGGGCGGGCACTGGGAGCAACTCTCTCCGCCTGTGGTCGGCCAGTTCCATCTTTTGACGTTCTTCAACTCGTTGGACGGCATCGCGGTCCGCGCTGTCTGCTCGGCTGCCCAGGTCAACGTCCCTTGCGACGAGGTAGTGATCACAACGCGCGACGGCGGTCTCACCTGGAGCAGCGATCCGACGCCATTCCACGGCTTCTACTTCGAGGATTTCCAGTTCACCGATCTCTGGCGAGGCTGGCTCTCGGAGACGACAGGCGGCGGCCAGACGGAGTTGTTGAAGCAAGTTCTGTACAGCTATTCGACGACGCCGGCTTCTTCGCCCGTCACGCTGCCAACCACCGGCCAGGAACGTCGCGGCGACAGTCCGAAAGCCCCGCTTGCGGCGCTCGGCGCCCTGGGCGTCGTGCTCGTCGGGGCCGGCGGCATTGTCGGACTTCGACGTCGACGGCGGGACGGTTGACGCGCGACCGGCGACGCTGGTACATTGGCCATAACAACCATATAGGGGCCGACGGGGGAGACCCAAGACCTGCCTGGGCCTTTCGGGGGAAGCCGGTGAGAGTCCGGCGCTGTCGCGCAACTGTAAGTCGGCGCTGACCGACGAGCCAGGATACCCGCTCCTGTTCGATCCGAGTTCCTTCGCTTGAAAGGGGGACGGATACCTATGAGCGCTCCTACCTGACGCCGCCTCGGACGCTAGTTCGAGGCCTTCTTGCGCCTCGCACACTTCCCTTCGATCTCAATAGTGAAAGGATTCTCCGTGTCTCGGAAGATCATCGCCCTTTCCCTGGCGCTCGCCTGGCTCTTTGCCGGCGCGCTCCTCACGCAGGCCGCGACGCCGCAGACCGGCGCCGCGCACGACGCGCTCGACTACATACGCACGCTCCAGAACGACGACGGCGGCTTCCCCGACTTCGGCACCGATTCCTCCGCCAGCGCTACCCTCGATGCCATCCTCGCCTTCGCCGCCGCGGGCGCCGACATAGACGGCGTCCAGAAGAGCGGCAACTCGCCGATCGACTACCTCGAGGCCCAGGCTGCCGCCTATGCCGCTTCCACGCCCGGCCACGCGGCCAAGCTGGTCGCCGTTCTCGCCGCCGCCGGAGAGGACCCGCGCGACTTCGCCGGTGACGACTACGTCGACATCATGCAGTCCAACTACGACACCGTGACCCACCGTTACGGCGAACAGACCCTCGACCAGATTCTCTACGTCCTGGCGCGCAGGAGCCTCGACCTCTCCGTGAGCTCCGGCGTCGTCTCGGTCCTCGAGTCCGATCAGTTGGCGGAAGGCTGTTGGGAGTTCGATAGCGGCTTCGGATGCGACACCAATAGCACCGCCATGGCCGTCCAGGCGCTCATCGCCGCCGGCATCGACCCCGACGACGCGTCCATCGAGGCCGCGCTCGCCTACCTGAAGTCGGCACAGAACGCGGATGGCGGCTTCCCCTACCTCGTGCCCAGCGACTCCGATGCCAACTCGACGGCGTTCGTCCTCCAGGCCCTCGTCGCGGCGGACGAAGACATCGACGCCGGCGGCCCGTGGGAGAAGCCCGGCGGCCACACGCCGATGGGGACGCTGCTCAGCTATCAGGACGACGCGACCGGCGCCTTCACCTACGCCGGCCAGGACAACGCCTACGCCACCTACCAGGCCGTGCCCGCGCTCCTGCTCCAGCCGCTCCTCCTGCCGCCAAGCGAAGAGGAAGCGACGCCGACGCCGCGTCCAACGCACACGCCGGCCGCCACGGCAACAGCGACGCCCGCCGCCACTCTCACCCCCATGCCAGAACCGATCGTAGCGACGGCGACCGCGACGCCCGTGTCGGTCGTGCTACCCGTTTCGACGGGCCCGGCCGCGCTGCCCCGCGTGCTGACCTCGGCCGGCGAGGGCTCGGATAGCGACGGCACGAGTCCTGCGGCTATCGGCGCACTTCTGGTCGGAGTCTGCGGCTGTCTGGCCGCGGGCCTGGCAGCATATCGATTGCGTAGAAGCAGGGAGTAGCCACCGTGGCGAGGAGCGAGGCGGCATCAGGCGAAATCCGCGCCCTCCCGGTATCGAGAGCGATAGCGGGCGAGCCAGCCGTGCAGGCGGAGGCCTGGCTGGCCTGGCTCGTAGCGGCGTCGGTTGCCGTCTTTCTGACGTCGAACCCGTTCTACCTGGCGATGGCCTGCCTCACCGGCCTCGTCGTCTATGAGTCGCTGCCGGGCGGGCAACGCCGCCGCGCCTACGGGCTGATCGTCAAGATCGGCCTCTTCTTCGCCTTGCTCAGCATCCCCTTCAACGTGCTCACGGGCAGCAGCGGCTCGACGGCGCTCGTCGACCTGCCGCGGCTGTCCTTCCCGGGCTGGCTCGGCGGCGTGAC
>JBGQNJ010000056.1:0-7048 GCA_041501065.1 Dehalococcoidia bacterium | reverse complement strand
GAACCCGTTCTTCCAGTGCACTTTCCAGATTGCCGTGCCCAGGTTGAAGATTATCGGTATCGCCGCCAGACGCGTCTTCATGCCGAGAATCAGCGCGAGGCCGCCGAAGGTCTCCGCAATGCCCGAGGCGTACGCGCCTGCCAGAGGATAGGGGATCTCCATTCTCTCAAGGCCGGCGGCAAATTGCTGCGGACCGGCGTTCTCGAAGAAGGGTTGCCAATTGGGGCCGAGCAGCTTCGCCGCACGCTCCGGCGCCTTCTTGCCGGGCCCGCCGAAGAGCTTCGGATAGCCGTGCGCCATCAGCGTGCCGCCGACGACCAGTCGCAGCAGCAACAGACCGAGACTTCGCAGCATTGTTCCTGCCTCCTCCATCCTAGAGTGGCGTCCTTCGCAGACTACCGGTTCGGAACCAAGACTACAGGCGGCGCGTGCAAAGAAGGTGGCGTCCGCCGCCGCTTTCGTGCCTATGTCGTGATAAGGACGTGGCTGCTACTGCCGCGCGCGCTACGAGGGTCTTGGCGGCGAGGTCCTCCTGCAGAATCGACGCGCTCAGCGCGCTCCGCCGGGTGGCCCGAATAGCTCCTCCCGCAGCACCTTCTTCTGTACCTTGCCCGTCAGACTCGTCGGCAGGCTTTGCCGAAAGATGACTTCGTACGGCAACTTGTAATCGGCGAGGCGCTCCTTGCAGAAGGCGATGACGTCGTCGGCAGTGAGCGCGGCGCCGGGGGCGGGCACAACGACGGCGATCACCTGCTCGCCCCAAATGGCGTCAACGCGGCCGATCACCGTTGCCTCCGCGATCTGCGGGTGCGTGTACAGTACTTCTTCAATCTCACGCGGGTAGATGTTCTCGCCGCCGCGGATGATCATGTCCTTCTTCCGGTCGACGATGAAGACGTAGCCGTCTTCGTCCATGTAGCCCATGTCGCCGGTGCGGAGCCAGCCGTCGACAATCGTCTCGGCCGTGGCCTCCGGGTTGTTGTAGTAGCCCTGCATGACGTTCGGCCCCCTGACGACGATCTCGCCGTACTCCCCGGCGGGCATCTCCTTCGTGTCGTCGTCAACGATACGCATGGGCTGACCGCGAATCGGCAGCCCTATCGATCCCGGCTTGCGGACGCCCCAGTAGGGGTTCAGCGACGAGACGCAAGTGCCCTCGGTCAGGCCGTACCCCTCGATGATGCGCAGCCCGAACGCCTGCTCGAAGCGCTGCATGACGTCGAGTGGCAGCGGCGCGGCACCGGAGATGACGAAGTCCAGGCAACTTATGTCAAGACCTTGCTTGACTGGAGCGACGAGGAGGATGGACAGCATCGTCGGAACCGCGGAGAAGGTCCGCGGCCGGAAGCGGTCCACAGTCTCCCAGAAGTCGCTGGGGCTGAACCGCTCCCACATAGCGACTGAGCCGCCCGTGAGGAACTGCGTCAGGCTTGTCACCTGGGCGTTGGCGTGGAAGAGCGGCAGGATAAGGCCGAGACGTCCGTCGCCGAGGGCGACGGGCACGAGCTCGGAGGCCGCCATCGTGTCCCAGACGTAGTTCCAGTGCGAGAGCATGGCGCCCTTCGGCTTGCCGGTCGTGCCGGACGTGTAGACGATCGCCGCCAGGTCGTCGCCCGCTATCTCGACGGGCGCCAGCTCGGCGGGGTGCTTGAGCAGGTCGGCGTAGGCGGAAGCGCCCTTTGTCGCGCCCTCGAGGCAGACGACGTGACGAAGCGCCGGACAGGCGTCCTTCGCGGCGCCTATCGTGTCGATGAGTATCTCGCTGGTGATGACGGCGACGGCGCCGGAATCGCTGAGGACGTGGCGCACCTCATCGCCCTTGAACAGAGCGTTGATCGGCCCGAAGACTGCGCCCAGCTTCAGTATCCCGAACCATACGTAGAAGTAGTCCGGGCAGTTGGGCAGGTAGACGGAGACGACATCGCCCTTCTTGATGCCCATCGCCTTTAGCCCGTTGGCGACGCGGTTGATGCGCTCGTTGAGCTGGCGGTAGGTGATCTCTTCGTCGCGCCAGAGGATGCACGGCTGGTCGGCGCGGTCTTCCTGGTACAGTTCTATGAGCTCGCGCATGTTGGTAGGGATCGCCATGATTGCTCTCCTTGTTCACTTCCGGCCGGAGTAGGGCAAGTGTACAACGAGCCTGCCTCTCCGTCCACAGAGTGCGTGCTCGGCCCGCGGCCGCTCGCGCGCCAAGATTCGACGAGAAGGTCTTCCATCCCTGACCGTCGCGTAATATCGTATTCCTAAGGGTTTTCCTTACGGCGAACAGGGATTCCCCTACTAGGAAAATAGGGGGAAATGCCGAGATTATAGATGCGGCAAGAAGAAGACGACATGCTGACTGACTTGCGACGGCGCCTCAACACGTCCGCTCATGAGAGCGACGAGCAGGCCGAGGAATCGGCCGTGCGGCGCTCTCCCTTTTCCCTTAAGGAGTTGTCATGGCGAACGTGGGCGTTTGTCCTGGTCGCCGCGGCCCTCATCGCCGGCGCCGGCGTCCGCTTCCATAACGCCGGCGAAGCGGCTGTCGTAGCCGTCTACATAGCGGTGCTGGTAGCCTGCGCCGCCACCGACCTCACGTCATTCCGCGTGCCCAACGCGATCACTTACCCGGCCACCCTCTTCGCCCTCCTGGCGGCGGCGCTGATGCCCCACGGCGACCTGCGTGCGTCGCTTGTGGGAGGGGCAACGGCCGCCGGTTTCATGGTCGTCGCGCTGATCATCTCTCGAGGAGCGATGGGCCTCGGCGACGTCAAGCTGGCCATTTTCGCCGGCCTGGCGGTGGGCTGGCCGCTCGTCGGCGACACGCTATTGCTGATGGCTCTCAGCGGCGGCGCCGTCGCCGTGGTCCTCCTCGCTACGGGCCTGAGGGGCCGCAGAGACCCGATTCCCTACGCTCCCTTCATCTCGGCAGCGACGATCGCCGTGATTTTATGGCAAGGGACGGCGTTCGCGCGATTCTGACGCCGGCGCCGAAGTTGATATTCTGTCTCTGAGGTCGACAAGGTCTCCAGATCTCATACGTGGGCGAGGAATCCTCGCTGGAACGGCTGAAGATCATGCTTGCGCTTTATTGCGATCCCTTTTGGGGTATGGTAAATTCTAGGGTGAACTACGGAAAGTCAACTTCAACCAGACTACAGTCCGGATTCCCCAGAACAACACGCGGGTTCCGCGGGAGGCTACAGACGCGTAGCCGGGCGTTGCATCTTAGCAAGGAGGCGCTGAAATGAGAATCCTTCAACTTGCGCCATTGTGGGAGACCGTGCCCCCACCGGCATACGGCGGCACCGAAGCCGTGGCCAGCGTGCTGGTCGAGGAGCTGGTCAGGCGCGGCCACGACGTCACCCTCTGGGCGTCCGGCGACTCCAGGACGAGCGCCGAGCTATGTTCCATCTATCATCGAAGCCTGCGCACCGCGTCGGACCTCGCGGACCCCGGCTCGTACGCTCTGATGCACGCGGCTCTTTCGCTCAAGGACGCGGGCTCCTACGACATCATCCACAACCACATCGGCGAGCCCGTCATGGCGATGAGCCACCTCGTCGACACACCGATGCTGACGACCATGCACTGTCTCATCACGCCGGACACAAAGTTCATCTGGGACCACTACGACGGCTGGTACAACACGATTAGCCACTCGGAGAAGTTGACGATGCCGCCGGTGGCGAACAATAAGTACTGCGGCGTCGTGCACAACGGCATCGATGTGGCCAGCTTCCCCTACAGCGAGAAGAAGGACGACTACCTTCTTTTCCTCAGCCGCATCTCGCCCGACAAAGCGCCTCACCTCGCCATCGAGGTCGCCAGGCGCGTCGGCCGGAGGATGGTCCTGGCGGGCAAGGTGGACCCGAACCCAATCGACACCAACTACTTCGACACGGTGCTGCGGCCGCTCATCGACGGCAAGCACGTCGAGTTCGTGGGTGAGGCCGATGCCCGGCTGAAGCGCGATCTCTACGAGAAGGCCTACGCCCTCCTCCTGCCCCTGTGCTGGGAGGAGCCCTTCGGCCTGGTCATCGCGGAAGCGATGGCCTGCGGCACGCCCGTCGTCGCGTTCCGGCGAGGCGCCGCCCCCGAGATCATCGTCGATGGCGAGACAGGCTACCTGGTCGACGACGTCGACGAGATGGTCGAGGCCACGCTCAAGGTGGACCGCATCGACCCGCGACGTTGCCGCCGCCACGTCGAGGCCAACTTCAGCCCGGAGCACATGACCGACGGCTACCTGCGCCTCTACGGACAGATCCTGCGCCAGGCCTCGCCCAGGCCGGCCTTCGCAGCGGTGCGCACGGCCTCGCTGGTGCCGGAGGCAGGACGGGAGAGCGCCGTAGCCTAGGCGCCGATCACTTCCCTTCTGGCGGACAAGACTTCAGACTACGCCGGCTGCACAGCGCTAGTGCCAGCCTCGTTGCCGCGCTAGAATAGATTCGAGATACTCCCTCGAAGGACGGCGGCACTTGCCCATAGAAGTCAAGCTCCTCGATCACAGCCACGACCCGATACGCTCGCTGTACGTCGCCTTCTACACGGCCAACTCGGCGACCAAGCCGGCGGAGATCGACGCGCGCATCGAGGAGGAGCGGATCACGCGCCAGCAGATGCTGGACTTCATCGAGAAGCGGCTTAAGACGGGTCACTCTTCGCCGCTGGAGCAGGTATGGTTCGAGTTCGCCATCTCCGGCGTCAGTCGCGCCTTCAGCCACCAGTTCGTCAGGCACCGCATCGGCATCAGCTTCGCGCAGCAGAGCCAGCGCTACGTCGCCTTCAAGAAGGCCAACTTCCCCTACACCATGCCGGAGTCGGTGCGGGCCGCGGGCCTCGACGGAAAGATGGAGAACGCCTTCGCCGAGCTGGGACGCCTCTACCAGGAGATGCTGGACGCGGGCGTGCCGGCGGAGGACGCGCGCTTCCTAATCCCCAACGCGGCGCAGACGAACTTCAAGATCACCGTCAACTTTCAGTCGCTGCTCCACATCTGCGACCTGCGCCTCTGCACGCGCGCGCAATGGGAGTTCCGCAAGGTAGCTTCGCTGATGCGGGCGGAGGTGAACCGCGTCGCCCCTGAGCTGGCGCGCTACCTCCAGCCGAAGTGCGGCGAGCGTCGCACCGGCTACTGCGACGAGGATTCTAAAGACTGGGATAAGTGCCCAATCGGCAAGAAACGACCGCACAAACAGGGCCTTTTCGCTGGCTACCTGGCGTTTCAGGGTAAGCTCGCAAAGAAGAAGCGCCAGCTGAAGCCGAAGGAACGCCAGATGGAGACTCTGTTCGACCAAGAGACAACTGCTCTCTCTGATCGCGAGTACCTCAAGCAGAAGGCGGGTCTAGCGCCGATGTTCCTCATGGCCATTGAGGAACTAACGGATGAGGATTTCGCGGTCATCGAGCGAGGATCAGATGTCAGCGAACGCGGCGAAAGCTACTGACGCTTCCTAGCGCCACTGCACTTTGTGTCGTGCTGCGTGCTCTTCCGCCATCCCCGGGCGCGGCCTCATCGACAGCACGTCGCAGATGTCCAGCCGCAGCAGCCACATCGCGATCAGCCCCGTCAGCGTGATCCAGACAATCGAGAAGATGTGCGTGCCGATGGCATAGCCGCCGGCCAGCGCCCCGTTGACACCGAGAGCGACGATCACGCTCTGGAGCGCCACCTCGTACGTCCCCAGATTCCAGGGAGTGAGAGGCAGGGCAACGACGAGGTTGGCGGCGATCATGATGACGATGAACCTGTCGAAGGCCAGGTTGAGAGAGAAGGCGAGACCGAAGAACCAGTACATCAGCGCCTCCGCGAGCCACGCCGGGAAGGAGACCGCTATCACCCGTATCGTCCGCTTCGGCTCGCGCATCGCTGCCAGCCCATCGAGGAACTCGGGCACTGCCCTGCCTATCGCCTGGCGCGTGCGCTCCGCGAATATCCCCATCCACGGTTTGTCCGCCAGGTTCTGCGGTGGACGAAGGCGCGCGGCGAGCAGCGACCCGACGAACGCCAGGGAAATCGCCGCGGCCAGCCCCCAGGCAATGCCCGTCGGCAAGATCGCCACGTGTATGAAGCTGAGGACGACGAGAGTCAGGATCAGGAAGGTGAAACCGTCGAGCACCGTCTCGGCGACGATGACGGCCGCGGCAAGCTCCGCGCGCGGGATACCGAAGCGCTGCGCCGGCACCTGTATGCGCAGCACGTCGCCGATGCGGAACGGCACGGCATTGTTCGCCATGTTGGAGACCAGGTAGATGGCGAACAGATCGGGGAGCGGCGCTTCCTCAGTCTCCGCCAGCAGTAGTTGCCAGCGATATGCGTGGACGAGCTTCGAGGCGCTGAAGCACAGCAGCGCCGGCAGGACCCATATGTAGTGGACGTGCGCAAAGGTCTGGAATACGCTGCCGAGGTTCACTCGCCAGACAAGTATCCCCGCAAATATGCCCGTAAGCGCGATCTGGAACCATATGCGGCGGCCGCGGAGACGGCGGAACAAACCTCGTGCTCTCCTCCCGTCAGAGACCGTAGACGCGCGAAGACGCACGGCGCCTCCATTTGCGTCGCTCGAAGCGCCCTCGACAGGCTCATAGTAGCATACGCTAATCGTTCGGACAGCGCGGCATGGCGGGTGCGCCCGACGGACGCATCGCCGCCATTTGGTATACTGAGGCTGTGGACGTGAATGACAAGGTCGCGATCGTCACGGGCGCATCGTCAGGCATCGGGCTGGCCACGGCGAGGCTGCTGGCGGAGCGCGGCGCGAAGGTCGCCCTCGTCGCGCGGTCAGTCGACAAGCTCGAAGCGCTGTCGAGGGAACTCCCGCGCTCCTTCGTCGCGCCGGCCGACGTGAGGGTCGAAGCGGACGTGAGGAAGATGGTGGCACGGGTGCTCGAGCACTACCACCGCATCGACGTCCTCGTCGACTGCGCCGGCCGGGGCTACGACGCCCCCGTAGAGCACATCGACCTCGACACGTTCCGCGACATATTCCAACTCGACGTCGTCGGGCCGCTGGTCGCCATGCGGGCGGTCATCCCCATCATGCGCCGGCAGGGCGGCGGGACG
>JBGQNJ010000055.1:0-7074 GCA_041501065.1 Dehalococcoidia bacterium | reverse complement strand
GTCCCTTCGGCAGCTCGTGGAACTCCTGGGCGAGGGAGTTGATGACGAAGCGCCTCGCCTTTTGCATCGCTCCATCAACGAAGACGGCGCCGACGACCGCTTCGTAGGCCGCGGACAGATTCGAGGGGCGATTTCTCCCGCCGGCCGCCTCTTCGCCTCGCCCCAAGAACAGGTATTCGCCGAGGGAGAGGCTCTTGGCGACGCGGGCCAGGGTATCGCGGCGCACCAGAGCCACGCGCATTTCCGTCAGCAGGCCTTCGGGGTGCTGCGGGTAGTCCTCAAACAGCTTGCCGGCGACGACCAGACCGAGAACGGCGTCGCCGAGGAACTCCAGCCTCTCGTTGGACTCGAGGCCGGAGTCAGGCATTTCGTTGAGGTAGGAGCGGTGGACGAGGGCCTGCTGCAGGAGGGAGGGCTTGCCAAACCTCACCCCCAGTTTCCTCTGCAACTGCTTCCAGTCCGCCATCGCGCCTTCCGTCAAACCGCCCCCCATAACGATAGACCGCCATAGCGGCGGTCGTTTTCGTTGCCTACCGCTTTGCGACGCACGGTGTTGCGACTGCTCCCCGGCAGCGACGCGGCGTTTCATCATGCGGTTTGGCTTCAGGGGCATGATAGGGTTCCGTGGGTAGGTTGTCAAGTTCGCGTGCTATAATTGGGCGCCTCGAAAAGGGCCTCAGGCAGAAAGTCTCGGAATCGTGGACAAGGAACTGCTGTCGATTCTCAACCGCCGGCTGACGGAAGCCGACCGTAGCGTCGCCGAAGCGCTGGTGGAGTTTGCCGTTCGCCGCGGCGAGCAGGTCTACCTCGTCGGTGGGAGCGTGCGCGACCTGCTCCTCGGCCGCGCGCACGTCGACCTCGACGTCGCCGTCGAGGGGGATGCCGCCGGGCTGGCACGCGAGCTCGCGGAAGCGCGACAAGGGCGCCTCGTCACGCACCAGGCTTTCGGCACCGCCTCCGTCGAGCTCGCGTCGGCGCGGGTCGACCTGGCACAGGCGCGGGCAGAGACGTACTCGCGGCCCGGCGCGCTGCCGGCGGTGCGCCCCGCTTCGATCGGCGAGGACCTGCGGCGTCGCGACTTCACGGTCAACGCCATGGCACTGCGCCTCACGCCGCCGTCCGCCGGCACGCTCCTCGACCCGCACGCCGGCAGGCGCGACCTGGAGAGGCGGTTGGTTCGCGTTCTGCACGACGCCAGCTTCCGCGACGATGCGACCCGCATACTACGCGCCGTCCGCTACGAAGTGCGCCTGGGGTTTCGATTGGAGGAAGAGACTGAGCGACTGCTGCGTCGCGACCTCTCGTATCTGGAGACGATCAGCGGCGCGCGTCTGCGGGCCGAGCTAGTCGCCATGTTCTTTGAGGAGCGTACGCGGCACATGTTTGCCCGCTGCCACGAGCTCGGTATCCTTCAGGTGCTTCACCCCTGCCTGCGATTCGACAAGACGGCTGAATCGGCGCTAGCGCGGGCACGCGAGGAGCGGGCGGCGCCGTGGGATGAGGTTTGTCTCTGCCTCCTCTGCTGGCACTGCGACGAGCAGGACGTCGAATCGATGGCGCGGCGACTGGCGCTTCCCAAGCGCTACGAGCGCGCCCTCGTCGATGGCGTCCGGCTCCGAGAGAGACTGCCGGAGCTTCGCGAGCAAGACGCCCCACCGAGCCGAATAGCGGACCTCCTCGACGCGCTAACGCCGGCGCCGGTGTGGGCGCTCGCCCTTCGCGACGAGGCTGAACTTGCCGCTGAAAGAGCAAGGCGATTCTTGTCGGAGTGGCGTTATGTACAGTCGTTCCTCGGCGCCAGCGCCCTTCGCAGGCTCGGCGTGCCGGCGGGCCCGGAGCTCGGCGCTCTCCTGCGACGGTTACGCGCCGCCCGCCTCGACGGCCTGACCCACGACCGCGATGACGAGCTGGCGCTGCTCGGCCACAAGCAGGAATAGGTCAGACGCGGGAAGAAAATCGTAGCCGAGACTTTCCAGTCTCGGCGTCCAAATTCTTGAACCCTTCGCCGACCTAGGGAACCCGCCGTCCTTCGAGCCAGGCGGCGGTCGCCACGGGCAGCTCGCGCAAGGGCACGTCTTTCACGGTGCAGGGCGGCACGGAGCGGAGGAAGGACGCGCCGTAGGTCTTGCTCCTCAGCCGCCTGTCCATCACGACGACGACGCCCCTATCGGTCTTGCGGCGGATCAGCCTGCCGAATCCCTGCTTGAAGCGGATGACGGCCTGCGGCAGGGCGTATTCCTGGAAGGGATCCTCGTAGAGCTCCGAACGCGCCACGAACACCGGGTCGCTGGGGACGGAGAAGGGCAGCCGGGCGATGACGAGCAACGACAGCGCTTCGCCGGCGACGTCGACGCCCTCCCAGAAGCTGCTGGTGCCCAGGATGACGGTCCGTGTGTTCTCCCTCAAGGCGTTCAGCAGCGACTTCGGCGGGCCGTCGATTCCCTGGCCGAGGACGAGTATCCCGTCGTGCTCCAGGTGCCGTCGTATGGCCGTGTGGGTGGCCCCGAGCGAGCCGTGAGAGGTGAACAGCACCAGCGCCCGCCCTTCGCTGGCGCGGCAGAGGTCGACGACGGCGCGTTCGAACTCTTCCTGGTAGGCGACGTTGTTGGGCTCCGGCACGTCGGTCGGGATGAGCATGAGGGTGGAGCGGGCGTAGTCAAAGGGCGAGCCGAGCATCAGCTCTCGCGGCTCGTCGAGGCCCAGGGCACGGGAGACGTAGTCGAAGCGACCGGCGACGCTGAGTGTGGCGCCGGTGAGGACGGCACTCTCCTTATCTGCGAATAGGCGCGAGCGCAGGGTGTCGGCGACTTGCAGCGGCGCGGCGAACAGCATGACGCTGCTCGACGAGCGCCCGTAGGTGATCCAGGCGATGGTGTCGGCGTCGTCGCGGGCCAGGACGGAAGCGATGCCCTCGCGCAGACGGCGCGCCTCCTGCAGAACGCCGGAAATCTCGGCGAGCAACTCCTCGCCGCCGCCGGAGTCCTCTTCCGCCGTCGCGCTCTCGCCGAGGCGCGCCAGCAGGCCCGTCATCTTCCCCAGAGACATGTCGAGGTTCTCCCACGCCACCTCGACGTTCGACCAATCGGGCTGGACGCGCATTGCACGATTCAGGAGGAGCCGCGGATCGTAGTCGCCCTGCTCGGCAGCGCGGTCGAAGAGGAAGGACGACAGGAGGTCGAACAGGACGGGCAGCGAGCGCCGGGCGCTCTCGGCGGCGGCAGCGAGGTCGTCGGAGAAGACACCCATGTGCGGCGCTTGCGCACCGGACCGGACGGCGCGTTGTTGCTGTCGCAGGCTCTCGACGAGGCCGCCGGCGCGGCCCCTTGGCAGGCGATGGTGGACGCGGTCGAGGAGGGCGCGGACGTCGCTGTCGGTCGCCTGGAAGCCGAACTGTTGCGTCGCCTCCTCTTCCAGGTTGTGCGCTTCGTCGACGATGAGGTGGCGGTACTCGGGAAGGACGTGTCCCCCAACAGCGATGTCGGACAGCAGCAGGGCGTGGTTCACGACGACGATGTGGGAGGCCTCGGCGCGCCGCCTGGCCCTCTGGAGGAAGCAGGCGCCGTGGCGAGCGTAGTGGCAGGCAAAGGACAGGCAGGTCTCGCTGTCGGCGCTGAGCCCCTGCCAGACGGCATCCTCTTGCGGCGATAGGCTTAGTTCCGCGCGGTCGCCGCTTTCGGTCTGACGCAGCCAGACGAGGATGCGCGCCAGTAGCCGTCCTTCCGCCGCGCCAAGCGACGACGACCGCCTGAGCGCGCCCAAACGCAGCATGCACAGGTAGTTGCGCCGGCCCTTCAACTGGGCGAAACGCAGGTTCGTCGCGGCGGCCTTCGCGCTCGTGGAGGGCGTGCCCTGGAGAAGACGCTGGAGCAGCGGTATGTCTTTACCCATGAGCTGCTCCTGGAGGTTGATTGTGTCGGTAGAGACGATGACGCGGGCCTCGTTCTGGAGTGCGTAGTGAGCGGCCGCGACAAGGTAGGCCAGCGACTTGCCGGTGCCGGTCCCGGCTTCGACGATAAGCGGCTGGCCGGAGTTGAGCGCTTCTGCCACCTCGCGCGCCATCGCCAACTGCTCGCTCCGCGGCTCGAACTCGGGGAAGAGCTGCGGGTTGGCCTCCGGGCTGCGCAGGACCGCCTCGACGTCGTCGAGCGCGATCGGCTGAAGCGGCACTCTGGCGACGAGCGGGACGCCGATCTCCACGGGCAAGAGCATCTCTTCCGCCATCTGGGCGCCGGCGGACAGCAGGGGCGCCTCCTGTAGCATCTCGCCGAAGAGCCGCCGCAGGGGCCAATCGATGTCGGCGGCGATGCGGTTCAGCTCCGCGAGCAGGCCTGCCGGAAGCTCCGCCAGACGGGCGCGCAGGTGGAGGAAGACCTGTCGCGCGGCCTGGGCGTCGGCGAGGGCGCGATGGCGGACGGGGAACTCGACGCCCAGATGGCGGGCGAGCGAGCGGAGGCTGTACTCGGGCAGGCCCGGCAGGACAAGGGTAGCCAGGTCGTGGGTGTCGAGGGTCGGCCCGGGGGGCTCGATTCCCTGGGCGGCGAGGAATCCGAGGTCGAAGAAGACGTTCTGCCCGACGACAGGATGGTCCGCCAGAAAGGCCTCCAGGTCAGAGGCGATCTCGGCGAAGAGGGGCGCGTGCTGCAGGTCGTCGGGGCGGATGCCGGTAAGACGCTGGATGTAGTACGGGAGAGCGCCCAGCGGCTTGACCGGCGTGTGGAACGTGGCCGTTTCGCCGTCAGGCGTGAACTTGACGGCGCCGACCTCGATTATCTCGCAGGTGTCGGCGCTGAGGCCGGTGGTCTCAAGGTCCAGGGCAACGTACGTGGTCGGCATGATCGTTCCTGGGGAAAAGGTTCGTCGCCATTCTAGCACGAGGCCGCCGAGCGCGCCCCAGCAGCGTCTTACTCGTAGCCGAGACTTTCCAGTCTCGCCGTCGACACACAGACGTGCGTCCGAAACTCAAATCTGGGGCGGCAGCGTGAACGGCTGAAGGTTGCCCTGGAGCAGGCCGTTCGCCGCGTAGAAGCGCCCGGCCTTCAGCTCGCGCAGGAATTCCTCCTCCGATTCGACGGCGCGCTCGAAGACGGTCGTGTGGATGCCGATGCCCTGGTGCGAGTGGGCGTCGCTGCCGCCGACGCCGGGCTTCCCAAGTGTCTGCGCGACCTCGAGGGCGAAGGCGTTCTCCTGGGCATTGTTGCCGCCGTTGAGCACCTCTACGGCGTCGACGAGCGCGAAGAGCGGCAGTTGGGCCGCCTGTTCGGCCGTCAGGTTCACCGGCTCCAATCCCTGCCGCTCCCACTCGATGCGGTAGAAGTAATGTCGGAAGGGGTGTGCCGCGATCATGTAGCCGCCGACGTCGCTGACGATGCGCCGAAGCTCCTCCGCGAAGCGTATTCCCGGTATGTACTTGTCCAGCCCTATCACGAGGACATGCCCCAGCTCGGTCGAGACCTCCATGCCGCTGATGAGCAGCAGCGACTGTTCCTGCCGGAAGCGCGCTACTTCCAGGGGGTCCCACACGCGGTCGTGCTCGGTGACGACGACGGCTGAGAGCCCGAGGCGTCGGGCCGCGCGCGCGAGCTCGACCGGACGCAGGCTGCTGTCGCTCGCGCCGCGAGTCGTATGGATGTGCATGTCGATGATGCTTCCGCTCATGCGGTCGCGCCTCTACGCGGATAGTCTGCCCTTAGCATATCACTCCTACGTCGAGCGGGTGGAAGCGTAGTGGGCCAGAATGGGCGTGGCCCACCCGAAGAGCGCGACGTAGGTGAAAGCGAGGAAGAGGGCGAGCCGGCGCGCGGAGCGGACGAGGAAGAAAAAGGGAGAGAACAGCATGACGGCCGTGCTCAGGACGATGACGGTGAAGAGCAGATTGGGGCTGCCAAGGCCGCCCTGAGGGTGGGCGTTGTTCGCCGCGATCAGCAGCATACCGAAGACCAGGCCCAGCCCTGTCCAGACGAGGAAGAAGAAGGACGCTATGGGAATCGACAGCAGCGTGAGCGGCATGCCCTGCGGGACCGCATTTCGGATGAAGGGTATGTCGTCGCGCGACTTGAGGACCCACAAGGCAAACGGCGGCGTGGCGACGATGGACATGACGAACCCACAAACGAAGCCGGAAAACACCTCCTCCATGACGTCGCTACTGCTCCTCCCAGGCCGTGGACTCCTGACGGCCCGCCGTCCCAGTCGCGATCAGCGTCACGCCGGCGCGCCGGAGGCGACGTTCGGTCTTCGCGTCGAGCGGCGAAAGGAAGAAGAACGCCGGTCCGCTGCCGGCGAGGTGCGGGCAGGCGCCGTCATTCCGGCACTCCTCCCTCAGGACTGCCGCCAGCGGCATCGCTTCGAAGAGGACGTCTTCGAACGCGTTGAAGACGTCGCCGTCCGATATCGCGCCGCCGCCGGCAAGCTTTTCGACGACACGGCGCGTATGCTCGCCGGACGTGAAGTGCTCCGGACGCAGACGACGGTACATCTGCGCCGTCTTCTGCTGAAGCCGCTCGTGCGGGACGGCGATGGTGATGGCCAGTGGCGGAACGTCTGCCAGAGGAGCGACTTCGTCGCCGCGGCCGCCGGCCCGGGCGGTTCCACCGGTCAAGAAGAAGGGCACGTCGCTGCCGAGCTTCGCGCCGATTCGACGCAGTCGCTCCGCGTCGAAGTCCAGGCCCCACAGCCGGTTCAGCCCCCTGAGCACCGCTGCCGCATCGCTGCTGCCACCGCCCAGGCCGGCGGCCGCAGGGATCACTTTCTCCAGCTCGATCAGCGCCGCAAGCTCCGGCTTTCCGGTCTCTTGCCGCAACGCTTCCGCCGCTCGATAGGCCAGGTCTTCCTCCATCGGCGCGAGCGGACGGACGGCGGCGCCGACGTAGCGCACCTCGAGATAGTCGGCGGGCGACAGCGTTATGGCGTCGTGCAAGGCCAGCGTCTGGAGCACGCTGCGGACCTCGTGGTAGCCGTCGTCGCGCCGGCCGAGCACCTCCAGCGTCCAGTTGACCTTCGCGGGGGCGACGACTCGCAGCTTCACGGCCAGCCCTCGCTCTCAGGCGCGAATGCACGATAAAGCGCCGCCCACTG
>JBGQNJ010000054.1:0-7088 GCA_041501065.1 Dehalococcoidia bacterium | reverse complement strand
TGCACAGCTCTTTCAATTGAATTCAACTGGTCAATCAACTCGTAACGCCCCCTCGTGAAATCGCCCAGACCGCACGGCCTCGACCCGATACCGCTATAATGGAGCCACCGGAGGCGCACGCCGACGACAAAGACCTACCCGACAGCAGAGCCCATCGAGCGGGCATACCTCGTCGCCGTCGAGGTCAAGGGGAAGCCCGCGCCCTTCAGCAGCCAGTCCTCCCTCGATGAGCTGGCCCTCCTAGCCGATACCGCCGGCGCCCGCGTCGTCGCCCGCACCGTCCAGAAGCTGGAGCGCATTCATCCCGGTCACTACGTCGGCAAGGGCAAGCTGGCGGAGATAAAGGCGGAGCGCCCCACTATCGACTACTCCGTCGTCATCTTCGACGACGAGCTCAGTCCCTCGCAGCAGCGCAGCGTGGAAGACGCCTTACAGGTCAAGGTCCTCGACCGCACGGCCCTTATACTCGACATCTTCGCCAAACGTGCCCAGACCCGCGAGGGCCGCCTTCAGGTGGAGCTCGCGCAGTACCAGTACCTCCTGCCGCGACTCGCCGGCCAGTGGAGCCACCTGGAGCGACTCGAAGGCGCCATCGGCACGCGCGGCCCCGGCGAGACGCAGCTAGAGACCGACCGCCGCCTCGTCCGCGACCGCATCGCCCGGCTCAAGCGCGAGATCGAGGCCGTGCGGCGGCAGCGGGCGCTCTACCGACGGCGACGGGCGCGCGCTGGGGTGCCGGTCGCGGCGCTTGTCGGCTACACGAACGCCGGCAAGAGCACGCTCATGCGCGCCCTCTCCGGCGCCGACGTTTTCACCGAAGACAAGCTCTTCGCCACGCTGGACCCGCTCACGAGGCGCATCAAGCTGGCGGACGGGCGCACCGTCCTTCTCTCCGACACCGTCGGCTTCATCCAGAAGCTGCCCGCGCAGCTCGTCGCCGCCTTCCGGGCGACGCTGGAGGAGCTATCGGCAGCGGACGTCCTCGTGCACGTCGTCGACATCACGCATCCGGACGCGGCGCAGCAGGCGGAGACGGTGTTGGAGACGCTGCGCGACCTCGACCTGTCGGAGAAGCCGGTAATAACGGCGCTCAACAAGGTCGACCTGCTGGCGCGCCACGACGGCGACGCCATCCACGGGCTGGAGGAGCTACGCGAGCAAAGCGAATCGCTCAGCCACGGCCGGCCTGATGCGCTGTTTATCTCGGCGCAGAACGGCTGGGGCCTCGACGAGCTGCGGCAACGGATAGCGGCGGTGCTCGATGGCGAAATCGCTGCTCCCACGCCGTCGCAGTGGCTGGTGCGGGAGAATCGGCCGGCGGGATGATTGCCGGCGAGGCGGAAGCGGCTTGAGCGGTGTCAGTCGCCCAGGAGCGTCGAATAGCCGAGCGCTATGATCTCCTCGGCGTACTCCGATCGCCAGCCGGACTCAGGGACGCGCAGCCCGCGCTCGCGGAACCAGCGGTGGTATGAGAGGTACTCTTCCTCGAGGCGGGTGCGCCAAACGTTCTCCTCGGCGAAGACGTCAGGCGCGACGCCTTCCAGGCGGTGCTCCTCATCTTCATCGTCCGGCTCGATGTCCAGGTCGTCCTGCCAGTAGTCCGTCAGGTAGTCGAGGCAGTCTTCCAGGTCCTTGCGACAGTCGTTTATCAGCAGGATCATCATGCCCTCTTCGTCGACGTGTCGCGCCTTGATGTGCAGCTCTTCGGCGCACGGCTCGCAGAGCACCACCAGCTTCCGCGCGTCGCAGCCTTCTTTGCGGCTGCAGTCCTGGCAGCGAGGCGCATAGCTGGAGACAGCGGCCGCGCGCGAATAGCCGACGCAGACAGAGGTCTCCAGGCGGCCGCAACGCAGGCACGATATCTTGTGGGACAAGATATCGTCGATTGTCTTGCTCCAGTCGATTTGCATGGTCTCGCAATCCCTGAATTCATGATACTACCGTTCCACGGGGTGTCAACTCGCGCGATTCTCGCCGAAAACGGCCCGTCCGCAGTCCTCCCGACCTAAATCTGCGGCCTTCGGGGTCGATAATCTAACTGACGGTGTTGGAGGGGTCTCTTGCTCGAAGACAGGCAATTCCCGCAGCAGGACGAGAGCGGCGTGCGATCTGACCGGCCGCTGGAGCATGGTCTGGGCCCGGAAGCGGCCGACGACTGGCGCGATACGCGCGAATTGACGCTGCAGAAGATGTCGCCTGCAATCTCCCCCCAAAAGACCACCAACGCCTTAAGCGAGCTCGGCCGGTACCTCCTCGTAGCGTCGGCTTTCGTGACGGCCGGACTGGCGCTGGCTCTCCTCGACGAGAGGTGGCACGCGCCGCATGTCACGGCCGCTGCTTCGCTGCTGATGCTCGGAGTCGTGGGTGCGAGCCTGATCGCCATCTACAAGGCAAGAACGACGGCGGAAGGCGTCGCGCGGGCGGTCGCGCCGTCCATGCGTGACGAAGTCACCAACCTGCCGAACGAAGAGTACTTCCGCCTTCGCCTGCGCGACGAGTTCAAGCGAATGCAGCGCTACGGCGCGGCGCCATCGCTGGCGGTCTTCGACGTGAACAACCTCGCCTCGGTCAACGAGGCCTACGGCGAAGCGGCCGGAGACGCCGTCCTCAAGCACATAGCGGACCTGCTGGAGATGACGAAGCGCGCATCCGACGTCGCAGTGCGCCTAGGTGACGACGAGTTCGCGCTCATCCTGCTCGAATGCGGCGAGGAGGACGCCATGCGCTTCCTCCGCCGCCTGGAGCGCTATGTCACCCGCAGACCGGTGACGGTGAACGTCGAAGGACAGGCGATCACGCTCTGGATCGGCGTGTGTTCAGGAGTCGCATGCGCGCACCAGGGTGACACCAACCCCCCGGATCTGCTCGCGGAGGCACGCCACAGTCTCGATGCGGCGAAGGAGGAGCGAGACCGCCGCCGCGAGCGCTGGACCAGCGCCTCGGGCTAAGCTGCGCCAATCCCCTTTACACGGCATTCCACCCCTGTCACATCATGCCCGCGACCGCTGATGAGATTCAGGACGCCGCACGCCGCTTGCGCTCGGGCATTCCGGTTGCGGCCGCGGTCAGCGTCGCCAACAGCGAATCGACGAAGCGCTGCGCCCCGTCGACGGGATACGGACAGAACCGCTGCTGAACGCCCAAGCCCACACTGAGCAGTAGGAGCAGATCGAGCATCCGAGACGCGCTCTTCGGGTCTTGACCGCCGGCAAGCGCTGCGTCGAGGAATCTCCGTCGACGAGCGTGCTCGCGTTCGCCGAGCCGCTCTCGCACGGCCCTGTTACGGGCGGCTCCGGCCCATAGCTCGACAGTCAGAGCGTCCAACCACCCTTCCCGGGCCAGATCGACATCATGCTCGAGGATCTGGGTCAGGAGGTCATCCTTGCCGCGGAAGTGGAAGTAGAAGCCGCCCTTGGAGTAGCCGGCCGCCAGACATATCTCCTCGATGCTCGTGTCCTCAAATCCCTTGCGCGAGAACACGGCAAGAGCCGCCTTCATGAGGGCATTCCGGGCCGCCTGGCCCCGCTGGTGCCTGTAGAGACTCTTCATTCCTAATGGTTATCGTCCGTTGAGGCCGTCGCACTCAGCCCCGTCTTGTGTTCTCTGCGGCGTCGGCGCCAGCGGCTTAAGTTAGGTAGATTCTGTTGGGGCTTGACAGGAACAGATTGCATGTCATAATACATACCGACGGGTCGGTATGTTGTTGAGGCGAGCAGAGAGGAAGGAACCACACTGGGTATGGCACCCCCGAGTGCCAGGCATCGCCAGGAGGCAAACCATGAAGAAGTATCACTGGTTCTAGGAGGGACGCCACAAGAGATTGTTGGCTGAAGTCGGATTCCCACCCTCCTGCAGATGGGGAGTCCGAACCAGAAGTAAGACAGCGACTCAGAACCGCCGACCGTCTTCAGCCTCCGGACGATCAGCACCGGTCCAGCCAGACCAGCGGTCGTCACGGGGGTTCGGTTCTCCTCTCTTCCTCGCCTCAGCGAGACCCCGGCCAGCGGTTTTGAGGCTAGACCGGTTAAGCGGCTCTGGCCCCTCTCTCCTTTAGGCTCGCTGACCACTCCGGCAGACAGCACAGAAATGCCTCAACGACGCTCGGGTCGAACTGTGTCCCCGAGTTGCTCGTTATCTCTTCACGCGCCTTGTCAACCGAAAGGGCGCGACGATACGGCCGGTTTGACGTCATGGCGTCGAAGGCGTCCGCTACCGCGAATATGCGCGCCCCGAGAGGCACGTCCTCGCCCTTGAGACCCGTGGGGTATCCCTTCCCGTCATAGCGCTCGTGATGCGCGTAGACAATCTCGGCCGCCGTAGAGAGGAACTTCACGTCCTTCAGCATCTCGTAGCCGATGGCGGGGTGCTTGCGCATTTGCTGCCATTCCTCAGACGTCAGCGGGCCGGGTTTGTTGAGGATCGCGTCCGATACGCCTATCTTGCCCACGTCATGCAGCAGTGATGCCCTCTCGATATCTAGCCAGTCGTCGCTGTTCTCGGCCACTCCGAGCTCTCGCGCCATGTCCATGGAGTAGACCGTCACGCGGCTCGAGTGGCCGCCGGTCTCGCTGTCGCGCGCATCCAGGGCTGCAGCGAGCGCCTCCAGCGTCGCGTCATACGTCTCCTTGAGCCTGTCGGTCATGGCCAGGATTTCCCTGTTCGCCTTGTGAAGCTGTTCGTTCTTCCGCTTCAGTATCGCCACGTTGCGTGTGGTCTGGTCGATGTACTGTTTCATTGCCAGGCGCATCATCAGCGGCGGTGCAGCAAAGGCAAGCAGCCCTGTGACGCCAACCTGCTGGTACGCTACGGCCAGCGCTAACCCGAGGAGACCGAAGACGAGGTAGTGAGGTATTAGCCACTGAGATCCTTCCCGCCAGACCGTCCACGGACGCTGATGTGTTGCCAGCCCGGCTACGCTCGAAATAAGGACAGCTCGCACGCCGTAATTGGCGGCAGAGGCCGCAAGGGCAACGATCACGACTCTCGCAGACAGCGTTATCTGCGACCCATGGACCAGCAAAGAGGACAGGACCAAAGCTGTGGCGACATCGGCGAGCACCGAATTTCCCGAGTTGAACATCAGGCGAAAAGGTAGCATTCGACGGGGAAAGTGCAGGCTAAGAACCGCCACGGGTGTCGCCACAGCCACACCCGTGGGCCCATACAGTGCAGCTATCGCAAAGAGGCTAACGAAGCTTATGGAAACCCATGTTTCGCGATAGGCAATAATACTCAGGCGCTCAGAAGCCGCCGCCATGAGCGTCAGCAGCACTAGCCCCACGAGTCCTGAGTGCGGAAGTTGAGGCGCGTAGAACGCTACCACCGCCACTCCGGCCACGAACACGCAGATGGACAGTACCATCGCCTGTCGTGGCAGTGGCGGCGCACCGGAGACCTTCTGCCCATTGGGTTCCGCGCTGGCGGCCGGACCGATTCCCGGGCGCACCAGCACCAGCGGTGGCCGCCCGATCGACTCGCCGCCTTCTTCGTTGAGCTGTTCTATGGCGTCTTGCATGACATACACCCGCTAGGAGCTCCACACCCAGCGCTTACTGATGCCGTTAGGAGAGAAATCTCTCGCCGCCGGCCTGTCCGTCTCGTCGACGACACGGTCGCGGAGCAGATGGCGAACTGAAGCCACGACGGGCATGAACATGCTTCTCCCGAGTATTATCGGCAGCTTCGCGGGCACGGACAGCCTGCAGCGGTGCGAAGGTGCCCCGAATTCAACCTCCGCCTCCCAAATCCAGCTACGCCGCCTCCTCCAACTGGGGCAGAAGCTCCCTTCGCAGGAAACTGATGATACGCTTGTGGAGCTGACATACCCTCGACTCCGACAGGCCAAGAGCGCGGCCTATCTCGTGGAACGGCTGGCATTCCTCATAGCGCAGGTGCAGAATCGCCCTGTCGCGGTCGCAGAGGGCGCCCACAGCGCGCGATAGATGGGCGATAGCCGCCCGTCGTTCGGCGGCGCGCGCCGGGTCGGACAGGACATCGTCGTCGACGGGGTCCCAGGCGTGATTGCCGCCATAGTTGGGGCGGTCCTCCAGCGAATACTCCAGCGAGACCAGACGCGAGCTTGCCCGGCCGAGCAGGTGTTGGAGCCGCGAAAGAGGGATCCCCAGCCTGAATGCGATCTCCTTCTGGGTGGGCCAGCGCCCCAACTGCACCGCCAGCTCCTGCGACGCCTGCTCTATCTGCTTGGCGTTCCTTCGCAGGGAGCGAGGCAGCGGATCCTGCTTTCGCACGGCGTCGAGAATCGAGCCACGAATGCGCTGGATAGCGAAGCTGGCGAAGGTCGTCCCGCGGTCGGGGTCGAAGGCATCGACCGCGTGGATCAGGCCCTCTACGCCGTAGCTAATGGCATCGTCTCTATCGATCCCCACGGCGCCGGCGCCTTCGCTGGGCATGCGGTTGACCACGAACGCCACCAGTGGCAGATGATCGACAATCATCTCATTCCGGCTGTCGTTGTTCTTCATGTCTGCTCTCCGTTCCCGGAGAGAGCGGAGGCTGCCCGAGGCCAAAAAAGGGCCGTCGTCGGCAGCGTCACCGACGACGGCAAGGACTTGGGAAGGGGGAGGATGCACGCCGAACAGCGCCTCTCCTGCGCTTTCGGCAGAGCTTTCGGCAGCCCAGCTTCCTTAGCTTCGCCCTTCAGACGAGGCCGTAGGTCTGTGGCTTTGCGCCCCTCTCTTTCGAGTGGTTTGCCTTTGTCGGTGCCCGTTCTCTCTCGATGATTAAGCTGCTCACCCACCTGAGGCGGGTCGGGACCCTTGAAGTCACCAAAGCAATAACGACGGCGGCGGCAAAACATAACGCCGCAAACCAGGGAAACTCGAAGTTTCCGAGGGTCTTGGCGACACGCGCGAAGGCTGTTATCGTAATCATGAGAAGCGGGACGTGGACGCTTTGGTTAGCGTTTGCGGCAACTCTACGAAGCGACACCCCCATTCGCTGGCACGCAAAACGACCGTCTCCCACTCTGGACCACTGCTTCGTTACCGGCACGGGCCTGAAACTCACACCCCGACGGGTCGACAATCAGTTGAGGACATTGAAGAAGTGACACGTTCGACACCGGCAAG
>JBGQNJ010000053.1:0-7093 GCA_041501065.1 Dehalococcoidia bacterium | reverse complement strand
GGTCGCGAAGATGCCGGTCGCGAGAGCGCCCCACGCTCCACCGACGCCGTGCACGCCGACGACGTCGAGGGCGTCATCGAGATGAAGGCGATGACGCAGCTGGACGGCCATGTAGCAGAACGCGCCGGCTCCGGCGCCGATGGCTATGGCCGGCGCAACGTCGACGAAGCCGGACGCTGGCGTGATCGCCACGAGACCGGCCACGGCGCCCGCGCCAACGCCGACGACGCTCGCCTTTCGTGTCTGCCACCAGCTTATGAGCATCCAGGTCAGGGCGGCCGTCGCGGCGGCGACGTGTGTGACGACGAAGGCGTTGACCGCGAGTCCGTTCGCCGCCAGGGCGCTGCCGGCGTTAAAGCCGAACCAGCCGAACCAGAGGAGCCCAACGCCGAGCATCATCATTGAGATGTCATGCGGCTCAAGCGCCTCCTTACCGTACTCCAGGCGCCTGCCATACATGATCGCGGCCGCAACCGCGGCGATGCCGGCGTTGACATGCACTACGGTGCCGCCGGCGAAGTCGAGCGCGCCTAGCTCGCGCAGCCAGCCGCCGGGCGCCCATACCCAGTGCGCTACCGGCGCATAGACCAGCAGCGACCAAGCGGCCATGAAGATGACGAATGAGCTGAAACGGGCGCGTTCGGCGAGGGCGCCGGTGATAAGGGCGGGCGTGATTATCGCGAACATCATCTGGAAGACCATGAACGCCTGGTGCGGGATCGTCGAGGCGTAGTCCGGGTTCGGCGCCTGCCCAACATGCCGCAGGAACGCCCAGTCGAGGCCGCCGATGACGCCGCCGTGGTCCGGCCCGAACGCCAGGCTGTAGCCCACGACCACCCAGAGAAGGCTGACGATGGCGATCACGACGAAGCTGTGCATGATCGTGCCGAGGACGTTCTTCTCGCGGACCAGACCGCCGTAGAAGAAGGCCAGGCCGGGCGTCATAAGCATGACCAGCGCAGCAGAGACCAGGACCCACGCAGTATCGCCGGCGTTTATCGGGCTTGCAGGCATGGCCGTCCTCCTTCTCAGCGCTATCCCTATGCCCTGAGTCTAGAGGAGGCTTCTTTCGGGGCTGTTACGACGGCGTTAAGTTCGCGACACGGCGCGGGCGCGCGGTCGTCGAGGTCCGGCTGAGGAGAACGTCGTCGCCTGAGGGGTTAGGTGATGCGACGGTCAGGGCACGTAGCAGCTCGGCGCGCCGCCTACCCACAGGTCGGAGCTGTTGGCGTCCAGCATCTTCGAATCGTAGCCCAGCAGGTTGATAAGCACCGACGCGCCGTTGAGCTTGGAGTCGGGAGGGCTGTCCGTCGGGAAAGTGCCCGTGCTGACGCCGATGACTTGTCCCCTGGTGAGCAGCCCGTTCGCTTCTACCTTGATATCGCCAACGAAGTTGACGTAGATCAGGAACGGCATGCCACCGATGGCAATGGACTTCGTGTACTCGTGCGGCACCGGCATCGACCTAGTGCTGACGACGGTCCCGTCGACGGGCGACACTATCTCCGTGCCGGGGGGCAGCTTGAGCAGGATAGAGTTGTCGTTTATCACTCCCGACGTGTAGAAGCCGACGTTCTGGCACATCATCTCTGCTTCGACGCCAGCCCGGTAAGGCACGGTCAGCGCTCCTACGTTACTGGAGACGGTCGGACAGGAATACTTCTCCCATTGGGTGGGACAACCGAATCCGACATCGGAGGACGGCGTCTCGACGGGGATTTGCGTTGGCGCGGCGCCGGTTGCGCCGGATGATGGCGTCGAAGACGTGACGGCCGTCGACGTCGGTTTGGCTTCGCTGCCGCCGCCGCAAGCCGCTATCGTTGCGCCGGCCACGAGAAGGACAATAGCGATGCCGGCAGTAAGAGAGATATTTCGATGCATGTGGCCTCCCGGTTTGCGCGCCGTAATGATCGACCGGCCCGCCCAGCCGACACGTCGGCTCCAAAAATGTTGCCATAACGCGCGACGCAGTGTCAAACAGGGGCTAGGGAGAGGCGTGGAAGCGGTAACCGACGCTGCGCACGGTCTCGATGAAGGTGAAGCCGCCGCGCTCGATCTTGCTGCGGATGCGCCGGATGTGCACGTCGACGGTGCGCGCGCCGCCGAAGTAGTCGTAGCCCCAGACTCTGTCGAGCAGCGCCTCCCGCGTGTAGACACGGTCGGGATGCATGGCGAGGAAGCGCAGCAGCTCGTACTCCTTAAACGTCAGCTCAACGAGCACGCCGTCAACGTAGACCCTGTAGCCCGCGGTATCGATGGCGAGCGCACCCTGACGCAGCACGTCCGGCGAATCGAGCGGGCCGTGCCGGTCGAGCAGGCGGCGCAGGCGTGTCTCCAGCTCGCGCGGTCGCAGCGGGTAGAGGGCGAGGTCGTCGATGGCCACGTGGAGCGGCTCGCCGGCGAGCGATTCTTCCGGCAGCACCGCCAGGACCGGCCGCTTCCCGGCGCCGGTTCCCGCCGCGAAGGTCAAGCTGCCGACGTCGCCGGCGGACGGCAGGTCGACGACGATTGCGGCGACGCTGCCGTCGATCCCCCCGGCGGTCTCGGCGAATGGGCGCACCTCTATCTGGTAGCCGGCATCGCCGAGCTCCCGCGCCATCTGCTCGGCTCGTTCGCCTTCGCCAAGGATGAGTATGGTCTGCATGACGGCCATCCTGTCGACGCTGCGTTTGAAGCCGGCACCCAGTATAGCAGAGTGCCGACACGGAGGATTCCCTCCGCTTCAACGGCGAGATATGATGGTGGCCATGAGGGTCTGATCCGGCAAAGGAGTACGACGATGACGGCGGGGAACTACTGGGAACGGCTGACGAGGCGGAAGGTATCGCGGCGACGCGTCCTGACGGGGGCCGCGACGGCGCTGGGGGCATCGGCGTTGGCACTGGTTGGTTGCTCCGGCACCGAGCAGGCCGCCTCGGTCCGGTGGACGCCCTCGCCCTTCGACACACCGAAGCCCGGCGGAAAGCCGACGTTCGCCATTCCGCTCGACCCTGGGAGCCTGGACCCGCAGGTCAACGTCATCTCCGGCTACCTGTCGGCGCGGATCCACAACCCGCTGCACGCGATCAACATGTCGAATCGGGAGTTCCAGCCGCTGGTCGCGGAGAGCCTGGAATGCCCCGACCAACTGACCTACGTCTGGAAGCTTCGGCACGGCGTCAAGTTCCACAACATAGACCCGACGTACGGTCGCGAGGTGACGGCCAGCGACGTGGTATACAGCTTCGACCGACTGAAGGCGGGCCCGACGCTCAACGACCGCAAGCTGCTCACACTCCACACGGACAGGTACGAAGCCATCGACGACTACACGTTCAGCCTCCGAACGAACAAGCTGTTCTCTCCCACCGTCGACCATACGGGGAACTTCGCCTATTCGATCGTGCCGCACGAAGCGGTGGAGAAATGGGACGGCCTGGCGATGAACGCCTCCGGCTGCGGCGCCTGGATCCTCGACGACTACGTGCGCGGCGAGCGGGTCAACCTGCGGCGAAACCCGGACTACTTCCAGCAGGGCCGCCCTTACCCCGACGGGGAAGAATGGTTGCCGGTAACCGACCTCGGTTCGCTGTGGCAGACGTTCAAGACCGGGCGCGCCGACTACGCCGGGATCAACCTCGATAAGCTGAAGCGACAGGAGATCGAAGGGAAGGCGGGCTTCCAGGTCGCGAAGTCGCCGTACCTGTTCACCATCAACTGCTATGTCCGCGTCGACCGGCCGCCTTTCAGCGATGAACGCGTGCGCGAGGCTATGGACATCGCCATCGACCGCGACGACTACATCGACAAGATGTACTTCGGCGATGGGAACTACAACGGGCCTATCCCGTGGGCGCTGGAGTACTGGGCGCTGCCGCAGGACGAGCTCCGGTCGACCCTGGCCTACGACCCGACGAGGGCGAAACAGTTGCTGGACGCCGCCGGCTACGGCGACGGCCTGGAGCTGGATACGCCCGTCGCGGCGTTCGGCGACTCACCGAAGGTCGCCACCGTCCTCGCCGACCACTTCGCGAAGGTCGGCGTGAAGGTGAACATCCGGGCGCGAGAGCTGGGCACCTTCCTGGCACAGGAGCTCTACGGCCACAATTTCGACATGGCCATCTTCCTCAATCTGCCGTACATGGAGCCGGACATCATCCTCCGTTCCTACTACAGCAAGGGGCAGCAGGCGGACGTTAACCCGGGCCTGAGCAATGACCCCGAGGTGGACAGGCTGATCGAGAACCTTTGGAGCATCTTCGATCTGGAGGAGAAGAGGCAGGCGGTGCTGGACTGCCAGCGGGTGATACTGAAGAAGCACGGGCCCATGTACCCGCTCTGTTCACCGGTAGGATACGCCGGTTTCTCGTCGAGGATGCGCGGGCTCCAGGAGGGCACCGGCCTCATCGCCTGGATGGGCGTGAGCTACTGGATCGACGAGTCCTAGCGCGGTCGTCCTTCGCGCGCCTGATGACTGGGTGAAACACCCAGGCCGGAAGGCCCGGACTATGGGCCTGCGAGTTTCTGGCGCACCGACCCAAGGTCCATCGCGGCGCCTCGGCCCAGCGCCGTCACGTCGGAGGCGACGAGAACGAGGCGGAACCCCTCCGCGACGCGGTCCGGCGCCGTCGCGGCCGACGAGTGCACACCGGCGACGACGTTGTGACGGCGGCAAGCATCGAGCACCTTCTGTCGCGCCTCCGCGTAGACCGGCTCGTCGCCGTCCGGCTTCGGCGAGAGGCCGAGGGCGAGGCTGAGGTCCATGGGCCCGATGTAGACGGCATCGACGCCCGGCACGGACAGTATGTCATCGAGGTTGTCCAGCGCCGGCGCGGTCTCGATCATCGGAATGCAGCAGACGTATTCGTTGGAGTTCGCGAAGTAGTCGCCGCCCGCTGCGACGACGGCGCGCGTGGGCCCGAAGCTGCGGCCACCGGCCGGAGGGTAGCGACAGGCCGCGACCGCCCTTTCGGCGTCGGCGGGCGTCTCGATCAGCGGAACGATGACCGCGCACGCGCCGGCGTCGAGCATCCTCATGATGATCCCCGGGTCGTTCCAGGGCACGCGCACGACGGGCGCCGCGGGCGTCGTCGAGATGGCCTGGAGCATCGTCAGCGCGCGCTGGTAGTCGATGAGGCCGTGCTGCATGTCGATGCAGAGCCAATCGAAGCCGAGGCGCGCGATCATCTCGGCGCAAAACGAGTCGGGGATGGAGAGCCAGCAGCCGAGCGCGGGCTTGTCTTCTTCCCAGAGCTGACGCAAGCGATTCTGGGCCATTCTTGCTCCTCCTGTCGATTGTCTCCAGCCGGGCAGCTACCACATTCATGACTTTCGCGAGGGAGAAAGTCAAGGGGTCATCTTGACATTGACGCCCGATGGCGATAGTATCGTGATATAGCAGAGTTATATCGCGATAGTAAAGGAGAAACACCGTGCAAACACCACCCTGGTTCGATTCCGATCGGCTTCATGGGCGCCTCTTCGAGAAGGGTGACCTGAAATATGTGATCCTTCAATTGCTGAGCGAGCGGCCCGCCCACGGCTACGAGGTGATTCGCGCCCTGGAGGAGCGCTTCGGCGGCATGTACACGCCGAGCGCGGGCGCCGTCTATCCAACCCTCCAGATGCTCGAAGACATGGAGTACGTGTCGTCCGCGCAACAGGACGGCAAGAGGGTCTACTCAATCACCGACGAAGGACGGCGCTTCCTTGAGGAACAAAAGGAGGTGGTGGAGGGCATCAGGCAGCGCACCAGCTCCTGGTGGAACCCACGCCTGAGGAACGAATTCCACGAGATGAAGCATGAGATGCAGGACTTCGCCCGGACGCTGCGGCATCGCGGAAGGCACTACACGGACCCGGAGACGATTCGCCGGATACGCGAGGTCATAGGTCGCGCTCGTCGGGAGATCGACGAGATCCTGCGCGAGCAGAAGCCGGCCGCGGAGGACGAAGGCGCGGTTAAGACGAGTGACACGATATAATACATTCGATGCACTCGATTGAAGTATCCGATCTCCGCAAGAACTTCGGTCCCCTTGCCGCCGTCGACGGCGTAAGCTTCGAGGTAGACGAAGGGGAGGTCTTCGGCTTCCTGGGACCGAACGGCGCAGGCAAGACGACGACCATCAACATCCTCTGCACGCTCCTGCGTCCCACGTCCGGCCATGCCAGAGTGGCCGGCTACGACGTCGAGACCCAGCGAAACGCCGTCCGCCAATCGATAGGCCTGGTCTTCCAGGACCCGAGCCTGGACGACCAGCTCACGGCGATCGAGAACCTGCGCTTCCATAGCCACGTCTACAACGTGCCCGGTCACGAGCGGGCGGGCCGCATCGAGGAGGTGCTGCGCGTCGTCGAGCTGTGGGAGCGGCGCAACGCCGTCGTCAAGACGTTCTCCGGCGGCATGAAGCGCCGGCTAGAGATCGCCCGCGGCCTTCTGCATCGCCCGCGCGTCCTCTTCCTCGACGAGCCGACGATCGGCCTCGACCCGCAGACGCGCGAGCATATGTGGAGCTACATTCTTGGGTTACAGCGCGCCCACGGGAACACGATCTTCATGACGACGCACTACATGGAGGAGGCGGAGCATTGCCGGCGGATCGGCATCATCGACCAGGGCCGTTTGGTGGCCCTCGACACGCCGGACGCCCTCAAGCGAATGGTGGGCGCGGACATCGTCACGCTGCGAACGCCCGACAACGACAAGGCCGTCGTCGAGATCCGGGACAAGTACGGGCTGGAGGCGCAGAGCCAGGACGGGCGCCTGCGCCTGGAGGTGCCGGACGGCGCCGAGTTCATCCCCAAGGTGGTATGTGAGCTGGCCGTCCCCGTCGAGTCAGTGGACCTGCACCGGCCGACGCTGGACGACGTTTTCATGAAGCTGACCGGCCACGTGATCCGCGAGGACGAGGCGGACCCGCTGGCTTTGATGCGCATGCACGGCCGGATATGGCGTGGAGGAGGGCGACGATAAATGACAACCTACGCACCAACAATCGACTCCGGGCTCCCCGGAAGGCGGGCCGGCTTCGAGGCTAACATGCGCGCCGTGTACATCATCTGGTACCGCGACGTGCTCCGCTTCTCCCGCGACCGCTCCCGCATCTTCGCC
>JBGQNJ010000052.1:0-7119 GCA_041501065.1 Dehalococcoidia bacterium | reverse complement strand
CTGCGCTTTCCTGACGACTGCGTCGGCACCGCTCGACGCGACAGACAAGCGCGGGCTAGAATGACGCGAACCCCCGGCCGAGGAGCAAAACCATGCCTGGAATGAACCGCATCACGGAGTTGACCGGCGAAATGGCGCCCATCTTCACCGACCCACAGCGCGAGTACTGCTACCTGTCGCGCGTGCAGCGTTACCGTCGCATCGGTGGCGGCGCCCGCTTCTCGGTGCTGACGAACGACGACAGGGAGATGACGTTCGACGTCCGCTTCGGGTCGCCATATGTCGTGCGGGTGCGCTGCCATCGCCCGGGCGAGGAGCCGCCCACGGACTCCGCCATGCTCGTCGATGGGACGTTGCGACACGAAAACGTCCACGTCGAAGCGCGGGAAGGGCGAGTCGTCATGAGAAGCGACGCCCTCGAGCTGAGGGTCGTGCGCCGTCCGTTCCATTACGGCGTGTTCGACCTCAAAGGCAGGAAGCTGCTCGTCCAGCAGATCGGCGACGTAACGGATTCCCGTCTCGTCTCCCTTCCTCTCGGCTGCTCGCGCGACCTCCGCGGCCGCATCGCCTTTCACGAGAGCTTTGAGCTGGCGCCGGACGAACGCCTCTACAGCTCGGAACTCGGCACTTCCGACCTCCGGGGCCGTCGCATCGTCTCGCGGCCCGGCGACGCCGGGGGCGCCGGCGCGGCGAGATCGAGTTTCTCCTTCATTTGGAGCAGTCTTGGTTACGGCGTCTTCGTTAATCACGGAGGGGAGACTGTCTACGAGTTGGGTTGCCCGTCGTCGATAACGTGCTCCTTCCGCGTCGAAGACGCACACCTCGACTATTCCATCGTCTTCGGCGCGGATGCCAAGGAGATCACGGCCCGTTACGTCGGGATCTGTGATCGAGGTGCGGCGTCGCGCTAGCGCAAGATGATGGCCGGCAGGGCGAGTTCCTGCCGCGCGGGGAGGGCCGCTCGGGATCCCGAGCGGCCCGCGATCGCGCCACAAACACCGCACATCCGGCACGCGGCTTCTCGCCGATCGTCGCAGCGCGCGCTCCTCCCGTCACGTCTGAAGACACGGCGCGAAAGCGCGTCGAAGCCCTTTTTTGGCCGCGTGTCCCATGACGCGTTCCCCTGCGCATCAGGTAATGACTGATCGTCCGATGATCTACTGGACGGAGCCGCCGACGAGCACCTACAAACGGAGCGGTGAAAGCCCCTGGAGGAAGGACAGGCTTTGTCAAACCCTGACCGGTCAGCACGGCGCGGGCCTCCCCTGGAGGAGGCGCCCGGCTGGCGCCAGCCCGCACTGGGCGAGCGTTCTCGCTCGCTGCCGGCCAGGCCGGCGGAATCCAAGGTACCCCGCGAGCTTAGGGAGCTCGAGGGGTACTCGTTCTTGGCACTTCTCCTCGTAGGCGCTGCCCTGGTCCTGGCCCTGATTGACCAGGCGCGCCCGTCCCCATACGTGACCGTGATGCAGGGCTCCATGACGTTCGCCCTGCTAGTCGTCTGCGTGACCACCGTTTTTCGACTGCGCAGCGCCCGCCAGGGACTGGTGCGGACCAGCGCCCCTTTGACGCGGGACGCCATCACCGGATTGCCCGACGAGCAGTACTTCTGGCTGCGACTGCGAGAGGAGCACGCACGGGCCCGTCGCTACGGGGAGCCCTTCTCCGTCGCGGTCCTCGACGTCAATAGCCTGGCGTCCGTCAACCGCTCCTACGGCGAAGCCGCCGGCGATGCCGTCCTCGGGTACGTCGCCGCGGTGGTGGAATCGGCAAAGCGCGGCTCCGATGTCGCCGTCCGCCTCACCGACGACGAGTTCGCGCTCCTCTTGCTCGATTGCGAGCGTGATGGGGCAGCCACGTTCGCCGCGCGCCTGCAACAGTACCTCAACGGCCAGCCCGTGACCCTGGCCTTTAACGGCCGGACTCTCAACGTCCCGATAGGTATATCGATTGGCCTCGCCGCCGCGACGAACCGCGAGACGAGCGCCGAGGAACTGGTGGCGAGGGCGCGCCACAACCTGGCCGCGGCGAAAGAGGAGAGGGACCTCCAGCGAGAGCGCTGGGCCATCTGAGGCCGCCGCACCACGAAATCCTCCCGCCGCGCCAGAACGAGCGAGGTCCCTCGCGCTCGCCTGTCACTCCGTCGCGGCGCTCATTGAAAAGCCCCGCCCACTGTGCTAGCTTGGAGTAATGGACGATGCGGTCATTGCCGTAGAGGGCCTCGTCAAGCGTTACGGCTCGCTTGTAGCTCTCGACGGTGTGGATCTGCAAGTGACCCGCGGCACGGTCTTCGGACTGCTGGGCCCGAACGGCGCGGGCAAGACTACGGCCGTGCGCATCCTCACGACCATCATCCGGCCGGACGGCGGGCGTGCCTCGGTGCTGGGCTACGACGTCGTGAGAGAGGCCGCCGCCGTACGCTACCGCATCGGTCTGGCAGGCCAGAACGCCGCCGTCGATGGGAACCTCACCGGACGCGAGAACCTGCGGCTCATCGGTCGCTTGACTCAGCTTCCCCGCCAGCGAATTGCCGCCCGCGCCGACGAGCTCCTCGAGCGCTTCGGCCTCGCTGCCGCCAGCGACCGTCTCGTCCGCACCTACTCCGGTGGCATGCGACGCCGGCTGGACCTGGGAGCGGCTCTCGTGCATTACCCTGAAGTCCTCTTCCTCGACGAACCAACGACGGGCCTCGACCCGCAGGGCCGTCTGGAGCTGTGGGAGATCATTCGCGAGCTGGCGGCGGGCGGCGCCACGGTCCTGCTCACAACGCAATACCTTGAAGAGGCGGACCGGCTGGCAAACCGCATCGCCGTGATCGACCGGGGGACGGTCATAGCGGAAGGGACCCCCGTCCAGCTCAAGGCCCAGTTCGGCAGCGCGATGCTCGAAGTTGAGCTGCCCGACGAGGCGACGGCGGCGCGCGCCGAGTTCCTGCTGACCTCCTACGGTGTCGAGCGGGACGGCAACCAGATCTGCCTGAAGGACGTCGACGGTCCGCGCGTCTTCATCGACGCGTTGTGCACGCTGGAGGGAGCCGGCCTGACCCCGTCGACCATGGCAATCCGCGAACCGAGCCTCGCCGACGTCTTCCTGGCCCTCACCGGCCGCCACGCGGAGTCGGACGGCGATAGGGCGCAGCAGCAGACAACTACGGAGAGTCGCACATGACTGCAGCAGTCTACGTGAGGCCGCTGGAGCGTCGCGGCATCCGGCGATTCCTGGGGTCAGTGGCGGATATTCGCGCTGTCGCCGGCCGCAATCTCCTGACCTACAGGCGCGTCCCGCAACTCGTCGTCTTCTCGACGATACAGCCGGTGGTCTTCGTGCTCCTGTTCCGGTACGTCTTCGGCGGCGCCATTTCCATTCCCGGCGTGAGCTACGTCGATTACCTGATGCCGGGCATATTCATCCAGACGGCTGTCTTTGGGTCGCTCGGCACGGCGGTCGGACTGGCCACTGACCTCAACACGGGGTTTCTGGAACGGTTCCGTTCGCTGCCCATGGCCCGCTCAGCCGTCCTCGCCGGTCGCACGCTGGCGGACCTCACGCGGAACCTGTTCGTCGTTGCGATGATGGTTGCGATTGGCTTCGCCGTGGGTTTCCGGGTGCACACGGGAGTCCCGCAGCTTGTCGCCGCGCTGGCGCTCGTGCTGCTTTTCGGCTACGTCCTTTCCTGGGTGTTGGCGACCGTGGGCCTGGTAGTCGGCGAACCGGAAGCGGCGCAGGCGGCGGCCTTCCCCGTGATAGCGCCCTTCGTCTTCGCTTCTAACAACTTCGTGCCCGTCAGCTCCATGCCGGGTTGGCTGCGGCTCTTCGCGGAGCACCAGCCCGTCTCCGTGACGACGCAGGCAGTGAGGACGCTCGTCCTGGGCGGCTCCGCGGGTCCGGACGTGCTGAAGGCGCTGGCGTGGATGGCGGTAATCCTGCTCGTGTTCGTGCCCTTGTCCGTCTGGCGCTATCAGCGGAGCGCGTAACCGTATTCCCACGCCGGGTCGCGAAATCCTGGTAGTGGGTCAGTTTGAGAAGAAACGAAGAGGCCTATCTTTAGATAGGCCTCTTGATTATCGTGGTTTCTTGGATGGAGATTACGCGTAAACCTTGATATGCAGTCTTTCCAAAAGCTTGGCGATTTCGGCACTACGTGGCAAATCCTCGACGTTAACACCAGCGCTCACACAGGTTATCTCGACTCCAATGGGGGTTCCATCAGTCGCGTAGTCGATACGCCGCTCGCTATCTAAGTCCTTTCCGTAAGCATATGGCGCGTTTGTCAGATAGATGTAGATTGCGTCTGCTTCGCGATCATATTTGTGTGTCATAATATGCCCCTCAATCTGCTGCTGTGATGACGCGGGGCGGTTCTATATCCTTTGCGATAACAACCTTAATATGCCGACCACCCACTTCGGCTTTGAATATCGGGTTCCCCTTTATATCAGTATAACGCACGTGTGGGTCGGAGAGCACAGCCTCGATCTCATTTTCTGAGATTCCCCGTCTTGCCATTTGATCCCTGGCGTGTTTTGTGTACTGGACGGCGACAGCGGGCTTCCTTTCCATTATCGGCTCTCCCGCCCCAATGCTGTTAGGGGCTATGACAATAGCAGCTTTGCCCTTGTTCGTCAAATCGGGGGTGGCGCGCCCGTGGACATTGACGACGAGGCGTGGTCATGATACCGTTTCACTATGCCTAGACGCTCAAGCAAGCCACGCGACCTCAACAAGCTCGCCGCTGCGATAGCGGCAGAGGCGACCGGCGAGGCACCCGAAGAACCGCCGAGCAACAAGAATCCCCATGCTGTCGCTCTAGGACGGTTAGGCGGACAAAAGGGCGGAGCCGCCCGAGCCAAGAAGTTATCGCCGGAACAGCGGCGAGAGATCGCCAAGCGAGCCGCCGATGCGCGGTGGCGTAAGCCTAGCCCTAGATAGTATCGTCTTCCCCCTCTCCCCCACAGGCAGACGGAACTATCGTCCGGGTAGGAGCGTGTTATTCCAACTGAATGTTGTAATTTACTGTTGACAACAGCAGAAATTCTGTTATAGTTGTCGTATAGCACTGAGGACAACACCTGTAGGCCTTCGGGAGGTACTAGATGACAGACTCAACGTATAGCGACCGTCTCCGTGAAATCGCTGGACTGATCGGTAGCAGTGCCACGAGGGAGGATGTGCTCAGTAAGGCAGCCCAGTTGAAGGAGGATATGCGCCAAGATATAGCTGCTGCTTGGCTAGTGGTCTTCGCCTTAGACAACTTGGTGGCCGTATTCGCGCCGAACTCGGAGTGGCAACCAGGGCTTTGGCCGGAAGCGACCACCGCAACGACGCCCCCTTCCCGTCCGCCTCGCTACAGCCGCTCCGACAAGACGCTGGAACTAGCGAAGACCCTCTCTAACAACGGTGCCAAAACGGTCGGCACTGAGGACATCGCAGCGCGTCTGCGTGCCGAGGGAGAGACAGGCTCAATCAAAGACCTCGCTACCGCCGTCGGCAACATCTTAACGCGATCCGGTTACTGGCAGCGACTTGGACCTGGAGAGTACGGCTTCATCAAAGAGGAGGCAGACCGGCGAGCAGGATAGAGTCACAAATGTAGGGAGAGCGGCACACGTGTCAGGCTAACCGCTCTCCCCTAAGGTGCGCCAGTAGTTCAGCGGATAGAACGGAGGACTACTAATCCTCATGTCGGGAGTTCGAGTCTCCCCTGGCGCACCAATGACTGTAGCACATTGTTTGAAATTTGTCCACACGAGCTACGTCGAGCGCCAGAACCTAACGATGCGGATGCACATGCGCCGCTTCACGCGGCTGACCAATGCCTTCTCGAAGAAGGTGCAGAATCTCGGCCACGCCGTATCGCTCCATTTCATGTTTTACAACTTCTGCTGCCGACACCAAACGCTTGGCATGACGCCAGCAATGGCCGCTGGTCTCACGGATCACGAATGGTCGCTGAATGAGGTTGTGGCACTGCTTGAGTCAAACTGACCCACTACCGAATTCCTCCGTCCCTTGCGACTCCACGCCGCCTGTTGATAGAATGCAGCGAGCCGTCCCGTTTTCCCCACTGCCGGCGAGTCGGGAACGGCGCTGCCGAGGGATGGGCGTAAGACGGAGCTGAGCAAGCCGGCTAAACCCTGGAGAGTGTAACGTGGGCAAGATAAACGTGGCCATCATCGGCGTGGGAAATTGCGCCTCCTCTCTGGTGCAGGGCGTCCACTTCTACCGCGACACCGGCGACCAGAAGTCGATCCCCGGCATCATGCATCCGAACCTCGGCGGCTATCACATCGGCGACGTTAACTTCGTCGCCGCGTTCGACATCGACGCCAACAAGGTTGGGAAGGACCTCTCAGAGGCCATCTACACCCCGCCCAACAATACCTTCAAGTTCGCCGACGTGCCGTCGACGGGCGTCCGCGTGCACCGCGGCATGCTCCACGACGGGCTCGGCAAGTACCTGTCGGAGATCATCACGAAGGCGCCGGGGCCGACCGACGACATCGTCGGCATCCTCCGCGACACGGAGACGCACGTCGTCCTTAACTACCTGCCCGTCGGCAGCGAGGAGGCGACCAAGTGGTACGTCGAGCAGGTGCTGACGGCCGGCTGCGGGCTCATCAACTGCATCCCCGTGTTCATCGCCCGAGAGCCGTACTGGCAGAATCGCTTCAAGGAGCGCAACCTGCCCGTGATCGGCGACGACATCAAGTCGCAGGTCGGCGCGACGATAGTCCACCGCGTGCTGACGCGCCTATTCCGCGACCGCGGCGTCCGCATCGACCGCATGTACCAGATCAACTTCGGCGGCAACACTGACTTCCTCAACATGCTGGAGCGGGAGCGCCTGGAGTCGAAGAAGATCTCGAAGACGAACGCCGTGACGTCGCAGCTCGACTATGAGATGCCCGCCGGCGATATCCACGTCGGGCCCAGCGACTACATCCCGTGGCTGCTAGACCGGAAGTGGTGCCACATCCGCATGGAGGGCACGACCTTCGGGAACGTGCCGCTGAACCTGGAGTTGAAGCTGGAGGTATGGGACAGCCCCAACTCCGCCGGCGTCGTCATCGACGCGATACGCTGCTGCAAGCTGGCGCTCGACCGCGGCATCTCGGGGGCGCT
>JBGQNJ010000051.1:0-7127 GCA_041501065.1 Dehalococcoidia bacterium | reverse complement strand
CGGGAATCGTGACGCCGAACCAGCGGGCAGGCGCCACGCCGTAAAGGCTCTGGGCGTTCTCTGTGTCGGACGTGTATGGCGGGCCGTAGTCCTGAATACCGTGGTTTCCAGCAAGAATGTCGGCGCTGGTCTTCAAGAAGGCGACCGGCTGGAGATTCGCCACGTCCTCGCCACGCACCGTGGGATAATCGGGTGACCGAAACACGGCCGCCAGTATCACGATCGTCACCGTTGCCAGGCCGAGGACGATCAGCCCTTCCCTCAGCAGGTCATAGGGCTTCATCGGCACGTTCTTGAAATACTCTTCAGTTCGCTTACTCATCCTGTTGCCTCGCGTCGATGGGCTTAACCGGACCATCTCGACGGATGAAGAACAGATGGACTCCCACCAGCAGGCCAAGCAAGAGCGGTAGAGCGGCAATGTGCAGGGTTAGAACCTGGCCCGTGTTCATGGTGTTGAAAAAGGCGCCGATCCCTACCGCGTTCATGGCATCCTTCGCTTGAACCGCGATCCACTGTGAGTCCCAGTCTGTCTGCGCAAGGAACCCTGTCAGGGCGGTGAAGATCGCAGCCCCCAGGGCCAGCGCGCCCACCATCCACGTCTTCCAGCGACCGTCCCGCCAGGCAGCCATCGCGTACTTGGTAGCCACGTGCGCGATGAGCGCGAAAAAGAGGAGTTGAACGCTCCAGAAATGCATGGCATTGACAAAGCGACCGACTCCCGATCCCGGGGCCTGTCCGCCGTGATACCACTCTGGCCCGAACACGGTCATGATCACGCCCGTGACGACGAGCGCCCCAATGGCGGAAAGCGCCGTTACGCCGAAGAGATACGCGACTGAGCTCACGTAGACGGGCAACCTGGTCGGGAGGGCGTCCTCCAAGCTGAGGTTGCTCGCGAGGAATCGCTGGGCGGACCGTGTCAAGTTCATGCTCGACCTCGCTTTCCGCCCTACTCTCGGGGCTCAAAGATTCTCGGGAGGCGCAGCCAGGCGGCGACGCCGAAGGCAATGATTAGTGCTCCCCATGCGGCAATGTTCGGGATCGCGAGGTTGAAGATGGCGAAGTGGATGTGGGGTACGGCAGGCAGTAGCTCTGTAGGCAACGCTTCCACGACGGAGCCTCCTTCGGATACGGCGAAAGGCAGCCGGTGACGACAGGCACGGTGGACGCCGCCAGCATGATACCTTGCCGCCACGTCAAGTGCCAGTGCTGCAGCGGAATCTAACGGCGACGGGCGAAAGTCACCTGCAGATGAGCAGGCCGAGTGCAGGTGCGGCGCCCACTATCAGTGCCTTCTTCGACCGCCGCGGGTGGAGCTAGCGGTAATTGCGCCATGGTGCCGCGCGAGTACCGTCCCGTGCCCCGGCTCCGGTCCAAGAGTGGGCGATTTCCAATGGTTCACAGTCCCGAGTTGCTCGGTCGACCAAGGGCCGGCCCGATAGCACCGATAGTCCGCTGTGACCCGGATGCGGCCCGAAACGCTAGAACCCGCCCCTCGAACTGTCACTATCCACTCTCTGTAATGTTTCTCTGTAGTCTTGGAGTACCTTGAGGGTCAGTACTGCGAAGCAGGCTGACCCGACCATCCACTGGCCTGTGTGCCCTTTAGGTGAATTGTCGCCTGCTCGCCGCGCTCCGGGGCTTGCTGCGCGTCCACGCCTCCGCCCGCGGAGACCAGCCTATCGGCGTACTCCTCCCGCAGTATAACGGTCGCCCGGGTGGAGCCGATCACTAACCTGAGAGGAAGAAGGAAGGACTCTGATGATCGCCGCCAACCGTCGGCTGGCGTTCCTGGCGGCCGCAATGGCCGTCTATGCCCTCGTGTTCGCATCATGGCTCACCCTTCGGCCGTTCGGAAACATCGGAGTTGAGGCCATGTCTGACCTGGGAATGGTCGCACCGGCGGCTGTGGGGGCCGGGCTTGCATTCCTGGCTGCCGCGAGGAGCGCGGGGCGGGTTCGGGCCGCCTGGTCTTTCATAGGAGCCGCTCTCGCCTCATGGTCGCTGGCCGAGATGACGTGGTCTACGTACGAGCTGTTCCTCGCCCAGAAGACCCCCTTTCCATCGGCTGCCGATGTAGGGTACCTCGGCGCCGTGCCATTGATGTGTGCAGGAGTGCTGCTTCTCTCCTCTCCTACACGGTCTCTCGCCCGTGCTCGCACAGTACTAGACGCAGTGATTATCGTCTTCGCCGCTTCCGCCATCGTATGGCACGAGATCCTGCTGCCCACGTACTCTGCTAGTGACGCAACCACTCTTGAGAAGGTCATTGGCGGCAGCTACCCTCTGGGCGACCTGCTCCTCTTCTTCGGACTGGTAATAGCTCTAGCCCACAATCGTCGTGGCCACGCCGGCGCAGTCATGGCAGTCCTTACAGCAGGGCTTGCACTGTTCCTGGTTTCTGACCTCGGCTACGCCTACTTGGGGCTCTCCGGCGCGTATTCCGCGGGGTCGCCTGTGGACTATGGCTGGACGTTCGGCTACCTCCTGATGGGGTACAGTGCAGCATTGCACGCTGAGTGGAGGCCGGACTACGCGACGCCGCGGGACGACTCGCGAGCGCTCGACGCATGGAAGCAAGCTGCACCACTCGGAGTCGCTGCATTGATGTTCGGGCAGCTCATCTTCATCGGCAGTCGCGCGTCTCTGTTCGAGGACATCCCTTCCCTTGTTCTGATCGGCATCGTGCTTGCGGCCGTACTGGTGCGCCAGGCCGTCGTCCTTTACGACAACGCCGGACTAAACCGGGCGCTGGTTGCCGCTGGAGAAACGCTTGAGGCCAAAGTGCGAGAGCGGACGCAGGAACTCTCCCGGCTTGTTTCGATCTTGGAGGCGACGACGGATCTCGTTGGAACCATGGACGTCGTCGGCGGTCCTCCTTATCTCAACCGCGCCGGTCGAAAGATGCTGAGCATCGGTGAGGACGAGCAGATCGGCCGGCGGAGCGTGTTGGACTTCTATCCGGCGTGGGCCGCATCAACGATCGAGCAGCGAGCGCTACCTAGTTCCCTCGAAAACGGCTCCTGGCAAGGAGAGACTGCGCTACTCACTCGGGACGGGAAGGAGATTCCGGTTTCGCAGGTCATCCTGGCCCATCGGGCGTCGGATGGCTCACCGCAATTCTATTCCACTATTGCCCGCGACATTAGCGAACGCAAGGAGTTCGAGTCCAAGCTCATCCGCCTGGCGAGCCACGACGCGCTTACAGATCTCTTCAATCGCCGGCGGTTCGAAGAGGAAATCGGGGAGGAACTGGCGAGGGTGAAGCGATTCAAGAGTCAAGCGGCTGTCCTGTTTGTTGACCTGGACGGGTTCAAGTACCTAAACGATAGCCTTGGCCACCGGACGGGCGACGAAGTCCTAGTGCAGGTCGCGCAGGTCTTGCGCGGGCAGCTCCGGGAGACGGATATCCTTTCGCGTTTGGGTAGCGACGAGTTTGGAATGCTCCTGACGCAGAGCAATGCGGCAGACGCCGAGAGCACGGCGGCCCGTATTCTTGCCGCTGTCCAAGACCACAAGATGATCGCACACGGGCAGGTGATGAGCGTCACGGCGAGCGCAGGCATTGCCGTCGCCCCCGACCATGGCACGACCGTGGAACAGCTGCTGGCCCACGCCGACATGGCGATGTACCAGGCAAAGGAGGAGGGAAACGAGTTCCGGCTCTATTCAGGGGACTCAGTCACGGAGGCCGCGTTCAGCGCCCAGTTGATGTGGGAACAGCGGATTCGGCAGGCGCTCGACGAGGACCGCTTCGTCTTGTTTGTGCAGCCAATCCTGGATCTTCGAACCGGCGCTGTGCAGTACGAGGCGCTGCTGCGGATGGTCGACGAGGACGGACAGTTCATATTACCGCAGGACTTCCTTATCGTGGCGGAGCGGACCCAGCTCATCCACGCCATCGACCGATGGGTGGTGCGCCAGGCAATCAAAGTCATCGCCGCCTGTGAGGCTCAGGGGCAGACCCTCCACCTTGAAGTGAATCTCTCGGGTCGGGCATTCGCGGACGAAGATCTGTTGCCGTTGATACGGCAGGAAATCAAGTCCAACGGCATTGCGGCAAGCAGTCTTATCTTCGAGATCACGGAGACCGCCGCCATCGCGAACATTAACGGGGCGCGGCAATTCATCGAAGCGCTGAAGTCCACAGGCTGCGGCTTCGCACTCGATGATTTCGGCGTCGGCTTCTCCTCCCTTTACTACCTCAAACACCTTCCCGTGGACTACTTGAAGATCGACGGGAGCTTCGTCCGGAATCTGGCCAACGATGTGTCCGACCAGCACCTGGTCCGATCAGTGGTCGAATTGGCACACGGCCTGGGAAAGCAGACGATTGCCGAGTTTGTGGAAGACGAAGCGACACTAGAGCTTCTGCGCCGGTTTGGCGTTGACTACGCCCAGGGCTTCTTTGTGGGCAAGCCGGCGCCGATTGACTCCACGTTGGGAGTGCTGCTCTCGGACGAGGCGGAGGCGGCCTAACGCGAGCGGGTTGGAGATAAGTTCAAGGTTCTCCGCCATCAGGCAGAATCCCCCTGAGAGAAGCCGCTCATCCTCGCTCTCGCCAAGAAGGCGTCGCAAACGGCGGTGCTCAAATAGATTCAACGGAGCGGGCACCATCTTCCCTTAGTGTCTGCTTTGGGTATCTCGCGCAAACTAGCGGAAGTTGTGTGCGGGCGGCGCCACCAGCGATGCGTCGATTCGCAGCGCGCTGAACCTCTCCGCAACGACGTTCAACGTCCCTTCCCGCTTCTGTAGCCGCCCGCGCACCAGCAGGAACGGCTCCGTCCGGATGATGCTCCGTGTCGACGCATAAAGCTGCGGCTTCACCACCACGTTCGCCAGCCCGAACTCATCCTCCAGTAGCAGGAAGACGAAGCCCTTCGCCGTCATCGGGTGCTGGCGACAGACGACGAGGCCCGCTATCTCCACGATCGCCCCGTCCGGCAGCCTGTCGAGGTGCCTGCTCGAAACGATGCCCTCGTGCAGGCCCCGTCGCACGAAGGCCAGCGGATGGTGCGCGGGCGATAGCCCCAGATTCTCGTACTCCGCCGCCATGCGCTCCCAGGCGGTCATGTCCGCCAGCGGCACCATGTCCTGCTCGATGGGCAGCGGCAGCGCCATCTGCCCGTCGCGCCGCCGCGTCACCAGCCCGGCCTCCCACATCGGCGCCCGGCGGCTGGCGCTGAGCGACTCGAACGCCCCTACCGACGCCAGGTTCTCGATGGCGGTCCGCGAGAGCTGTGTGCGGTTCATCAACTCCCATATCGACCCGTATGGCCCGTTGCGACGCCTCTCCTCCTCGACCGCCTGCGCCGCCTTCTCGCCGATGCCGCGCACGTAGCCGATGCCCACCCGCACGGCGTCGCCCTCCGGCCCGTCTTCGACCGTGCACCTGGCGCCGCTGAGGTTGATGTCGGGGTTCAGGATGCCCACGCCGTGTCGCTTCGCGTCGTTCGTGAAGACGTGCGGCGCGTAGAAGCCCATCGGCTGGGCGTTGAACAGCGCGCAGTAGAACTCGGCCGGGTAGTACTTCTTCAGCCACGACGACTGGTAGGCGAGCACGGCGAAGGCGGCGGAGTGGCTTTTGGGGAAGCCGAACTCAGCGAAGCCCAGCAGCTTGTCGAAGACCGACCGTGCCGTCTCCTCGTCGACGCCGCGGGCCAGCGCGCCCTCCCGGAACTGCTGCCAGAAGCCCTGCATCGCCTCCCGCGACCGCTTGCGGCTTATCGCCCGTCGCAGCGCCTCCGCCTGTCCGGCGGTGAAGCCCGCCAGCGCCATCGCCACCTGCAACACCTGGTCCTGGTAGATGACGACCCCCAGCGTGTCCTTGAGAGCGTCTTCCAGCGACGGGTGGTCGTAGGTGACCGGCTCCTTCCCCTGCTTTCGCCGCACGAACGGGTTCACCGCCTTGCCGACGATGGGCCCCGGCCGGACAATCGCCACCTCCTGCGTCAGGTCCTCCAGCGAGCGCGGGCGCGTGCGCGGCAGGAGTTGCATCTGGGCGCGACTCTCGATCTGGAAGACGCCGATGGTGTCGCCGGCGCAGATCATGTCGTAGACGGCGGTGTCGTTGAAGTCGATGCGGCTGAGGTCGACGCAGCGGCCGCGGCGCTCGGCGATAAGCTCCACGCACTCCTCGACCAGCGACAGCATCCCCAGCGCCAGGAAGTCGACCTTGATCATGCGGGCGTCGTCCACGGAGTCCTTGTCCCACTGGCAGACGTAGCGACCCTCGATGCCGCCCCTTTCGATGGGCACGAGCTCAGCGACCGGCTTCGAGGAGATGATCATCCCGCCAACGTGCTGCGATAGGTGACGCGGCATGCGGTCGATTTCCGCCGCCAGCTTCACGAAGTCGCGCCAGAGCGGTGCGTCCGCTTTGTGGCGAAACTCCGGCAGCGACGCCATCTCCTCCGGCAGGTCGTAGGCGTGGCGCGCCTCCACGCGCTTCGCCAGCTTGTCCAACTCCGCTTCCGGCAGCCCCAGCGCCTTGCCGACGTCGCGGACGGCGGACCGCATCTTATAGGTGATGATCTCGCCGACCAGCGGCGCATGGTCCGGCCCGAACTGGCTGTGCACGCGCAAGATGAGAGCCTCGCGGATGTCGCGCGCGAAGTCGAGGTCGATGTCCGGCACCGACGTCCCCTCTTCGTTGAGGAAGCGCCCGAAGAAGAGGTTGTAGCGCAACGGGTCGACGTGCGAGAGGCCGATGAGATAGCAGATGAGCGAGCTCACCGACGACCCGCGCCCGCGACCCGGCGGCAGCCCGGCCATCGCCCTCGGCGAGCTTCCGCGCACCTTCGCCGCCTCCTCGCGCGCCATCTCCAGCAGTTGCCGGTAGACCAGGAAGAAGCCGGAGAGGCCGCGCTTGCGCACCAGCGCCAGCTCCTCGCGCAGGCGGACATCGACCTCCGGCGTAATGCGGCCGTAGCGTTCACGTGCGGCCTCGTAGCAGATGCGCTCCAGGTGGGAGTCGACGGTCTCGCCTTCGGGCACCGGGTAATCGGGGAAGCTGTAGCCGAGGTCGCGCGTGAGGTCGAACTGACAGCGCTCGGCGATGCGGACGCTGTTGGCGAGGGCATCGGGATATTCGACAAAGAGCGACGCCATCTCGTCGGGCGACT
>JBGQNJ010000050.1:0-7142 GCA_041501065.1 Dehalococcoidia bacterium | reverse complement strand
TCCTGCCAAGAGCCCTGGTCGGAATGCAGACCCAAAGTGCTAAACTGGAAGGTGACCGGTTGACAATTCGCTTCGTGCGGCCGGACTGACGCGGTCCGCTGAAACATACGGTAGCCGAGAAATGCAGGGGAGGACTTCAGTCCCCCCGTGGCACGAGGTAGCGGAGAAATGTAGGGGAGGACTTCAGTCCTCCCGCGGCCGCTTTTCCAGTAGCCGAGACTTTCCAGTCTCGGCTGACCTCGCAGAGGAGGCCACCATGGCAGAGAAGCTGTTCGAGTGCGAGTGGACGCCCGAGGGGGAGATAATCCTCCGCATCAAGAAGCCGGGGCTGGGCGTGCTCACGCCCGAGGTGCGTGCGCACATGCTGGGGGCGCGCAAGGAGATGCTGAGCGCCCTCCGCAGCCTCATCGACGCCGCCCTGGACAGGATGGAAGAAGAAGAGGCTCCTCGCACGCGCCGCACCACCATCAAGGTGGAGTAGGGGTAGCGCCCGCCTCGGCGAGTAGCCCGTCCAGGTCGCCTGCGCTCTTTATGCCCGCGACGGCACGAATGAAGTCGCCCAGCGAGGCGCTCTTCTGGCGTAGCTCCTGCAGCTTCGGCCCGATGGGGCTGCTCGACGCCCCCGTTGTCCCATAGAGCCCGTAGAACGCGAAGAAGGCCTGGTTGATCTTGCGGAAGTAGTGGCCGTGCGCTGCCAGGAACTGCCGCGTCTCCTCCATCTGCGCCTCCGCATCCGTCACCCTTCCCTGCGCCAGCAGAGCATCGACGTTGAGGCGTAGCTGCCGCAGCACCTGGTCGACGTCGACTCGGTCCTGCGCCGGCTGTGCCGTCGGCGAGGGCGCCGGCGTGGGCGTCGGCGACGCCAGCGGATACGCCGCCTCGACGAGTGATCCCATCTCCGTCCCGACGATGTCCGCGACCGTCTCGTTAATCGTCCGCAGCGTGTCGCTGGCGAAGTAGTTCGCTCCCAGGGGGTGGAAGTAGAGGTAGCCGTGCATCCACTCGTGGGAGGCGACTTCCAGGGCACTAAGGTAGTCGTCGGTGGGCTCGATTATCGCCGGGTAGGCCCCGATACCGCCCGTCGGCACGACGAGCGCCGAAACGTCGTCCGACTTCGCCTCGGCGTCGTTCTCCAGCCGTTGCGCTTCCTGGAGCGTCAGGTCGCTGCGCAGGAGCGTCGCCTTATCCTCGACGATGCGGTCGCGCGGCGAGATGATGAGCACGTGGGGCGGGTCCTCGAACTCGAAGTCGACCGGCGGGAAGAGCCAGTGGACGCGAGAGAAGAGGGGAAGCGTCGTCTCGATGCCGAGGCCCGAGGCGATCGACGAGATACGCCCTTCCAGGATCGCCTGCACGCGGTTCTCTATGGCGTCGCGTTCGGCGCCTGTCTGCCGCAATCGCTGCGACGTGGCGCGCTGGTCTTCCGGCGTCGCGTTGGTGGCGTTCTCCCGCGAAAGCTCCGCCTGCAGGGCGTCGACGTCGTGCTGGAGCTGGAGATAGCGCAGGACGTCGGCGTTGTCATCTTCGCGCGTGGAGCTGTCGCCGAGGTGTCCCGCCAGGTAGAGCCACTTATCGGGGAAGTGGCGCACCTCGAAGACGCCGAGGTTGTACTCGTCCCTCGACAGCGGCAGGCCGAGGAGGCTGAGGACCTGCCAGCCCGCCAGCGCTGTGACGATGACGATGACGGCCACGGCCGATGCCGGGACGAACTGGGCAGGAAGTCGCTTCATGGTTGAATCGCGCGCGCGCCCGCCTGTCCGCCTCTGGAGGGTGCGCCCCTATCCCGAGGATAGCACCGCACTCCCGAGCGTGCCAACGAGCCGGATTGCGGCGTCGCTTTGAAGGCGCGTTCCGGCGCATAACCAGTAGCCGAGGATTTCCAGCCTCGGCGTTCCCCGGCCAAGGCCAGACTGGGTATTGTCGCCCACGGTGTTCTCTCGACGCCCCGGTAGCGCCGGTTTTGAGGGCGCGTTCCGGCGCATGTTATAATCAAGCGCTGGGATTCTCGGCGGAACAGGTGATCGCGGCTTGACGACACTGGCAGACTCCTCGTGGCAAGACGGTGCAAGGCTGGAGGCGCGCGTCGTCGCGTTCATCTTCGATACCATCATCCTGCTGGCTTTCCTCGCGGTCTTCGCCATCGTCGCCATGTTACAGTTGCTGGCGCGCAGCAGCTTCGGCGACGCTGACCCGCCCGATTCCGCCTACTACACCGCCCTGGGCATTATCGCCGGTGTCGTGCCTTTCTGGCTCATCTTCAACGCCTGGCTGCAGGCGTGGCGGGGTCAGACCGTCGGCAAATACATCGTGGGCATACGGATAGCGCGCGACGACGGCGGCCGGCCGGGCGTTGTCAGGACATTCGCCCGCCTCCTGTTGCTCGACCCGGTGCTGTTTCATCCGCTGCTGGCGGTCCCCTGGGCGCTGCTGGTGGTCTACGGGACCATGCTCACGTCGAACACGCTGGTGCTTGTGGCCACCCTCACGGTGCTCCTGTTGTCGGTGATCGCTGCGCCCGTGGCGCTGGCGGCGATACTCTCCGACGGACGGCATCGCGCCCTCCACGACCGCATCGCGGGGACGCTGGTAGTCGGCGACGCCTAAGCAGGCGCGAAAGAGCAAGAGATGACAGAGGCCGAGGTCCAGGACCAGGGGAAGCCTGCGACGTCGCTGACAATCACGCTGGGGACGGGGTTCTGGCGCGTGTTCTCCAAATGGGCCATCGGGCTGCTCCTGGTATCGACACTGGGCTTCCTTCTCCTGTCCATCGACGCCACGCAGTTGACGGCGGAGGGCACGGCGCACAAGGCGCTGCGTCGCACCGTCGCCAGCCTCACGGAGATCGACACCCTGATCGCCGATCGCGGGGAGATGGTGACCACTTCCCCGGACAGCAGCGGCTCCGTAACGTCGCTTCTCGTCGGGTTTCCCATCGACGTTCCGCTAAGCGAGCAAGAGGCGCAGAACCTGTCGACGCCCGAGCTGCGTGACGTCGTCCTCGACCGTTCCGCCGACAGGCTGTACGCGGACGGCTTCTCGGCCTTCCGCGAGGGCGGCCAGGGCTCCGCCGACGTCCAGATCCTTTCGCCGCCGGGGGCTGTGCGCTACACTGCCGGTCTCTTGACCGAGGGCAACCACGAGGTCATGCGCATCGTCATGGCGGGAGTCGCAGGCCTGGCGGCAGTGTTAGCTCTGGCGCTGGTCCTCTTGAGCCGCGGCCACGGTCGGTTAACGAGCCTCGGCACGGCCGTGCTGGCGGCTTCCTTGCCCCTCCTTGTGCTTTCGGTCGCGGTGCGTTTCATATTGCGGCTGGCATCGGAAGAGGAGAGCGACTATCTCACGGCGCAGCTCTACGCGCTGGGGCGGGACGTCGCCTGGCTTCCGATTCGGAACGCCATCGCCTTCACCTGCCTGGGAACGATCTTCATAACGATGGGAGTCGCCTTCTCGATCCTATCGAAGAAACCACAGCCGTCCTCGCGCTGACGGGGCGCCCTCGGCCGCTTCTTTCGTGGCAAAACGGCCAGAATCACTTTAGCTTCCACCCTCGCCGTCCGACAACTAATGGGTAGGGTATGCCCCCTTAGGACTTTGATGCCCGAAGATGGGCGAGCACATACAGAACAACAATCTGATGCGTCGAAGCGGTGAGAATGGGGACAGCGCGGTCTAGGGCACTTCTGGGAATTGCGGTCCTGCTGGCGTTGATGAGCGCAGTCGTCGTTGTAGCCGCTCTCCGCGCCCGCAACGACCGAAATGCGCGCGACGCCGTGACCCAGAGAGAGGGCGTCGTCGCCGCTATGGAGGAAGCGCGCAGCCAACTGGCGCGCGAAGCCACGTCGGCGACCGCTGCACTCGGTTCGCAGGACCCCTCCTCGTTCGTCAATGACTATCAGCAGGCGCAGGCAGCCGCAGATGAGGCGTTGGGACAGGCGCAGAGCGCGCTGACGGAGATCGACAACTCGGACGCCGCGGCCGCTCTTGAGATGTTCTCCCTCAGCTTGGGTTACCTCCGGCAGGACATTGACACGGCCCTGGGCTCCGCCGCGGGGAACCAACATACGCCCGTGCCGGCCGGCGGCGAGTACGTTGCACTGCTTCAGCCCAGGCTCGACCAGGCGCTGATCGAGCTCGACCGGCTGGTCGCGGCGCAGAGGGTCCAGCTCGCGACGCAGCGGGAGGAAGCCAATAGCGCCTCCAACGTCACTCTCGCCCTGCTCGTCTCGTGGAGTGCCATCGCCCTCCTCGTCGGCTCGGCCGTCGTGATGGCTATCATCGTCTCAGTGACCCGTCCCATCGCGGCACTCCGATTGAGGGTGAGCGAGGCAGCGTCGGGGGGCGGCGCGGCGAGCGCTGGCGTCTCCGGCCCGGAGGAAGTGACGGCTCTGGCGCTGGACTTCGACCGCATGGCGGAGCAGCGCCGGAGCGCGGAGAAGGCGCAGCGCGCGAGCGATGAGAAATACCAGGCTCTCTTCCAGAGGTCCATGGACGCAGTCTATCTTCATGACCTGGACGGCAGATTCATCGATGGCAACGCCGCGACGCTGGAGTTGTTGGGCTGTACTCGGGAGGAGCTACTTAGTTCGTCTGTCGTCGACTTCTTCGAGGAGCCGCGGCGCCCAGCGGTCCTGGCGGCGATGAACGACCTCATCAATGGCAGCCGAGGCGAACTCCGGACGTTCAGGCTAAAACGCCGGGACGGGCTAACAGCCGATGTCGAGGTAGCGGGTTCGCTGGTACGAACCGAAGACGGCGCCACCGTTATCATGGGGGTGGCGCGCGACGTCTCCTATCGCGTGCGGGCTGAAGAAGTGCTGCGCGGAAGCGAGGACAAGTACCGCGAGATATTTGAGAGAGTCCAGGACATCTTCTACAGCACGGACGCGCAGGGCATCATCACCGATATCAGCCCGGCGGTGCGGCGCTGGGGATACACGCCCGAGGAAATGATCGGGACACAGGTCCTCAACGTCTACCCCGACCCCAAGGAACGCCAGGGTCTTCTTGGTGAGCTGATGGCGCGCGGAGAGGTCACAGACTACGAAGTCAAGCTGCGCGCCGCTGATGGTAGCGTGAAGTACTCCTCGGTGGGGTCTCATCTTATTCGCGGCCCGGACGGCGAAATGCTCGGCGTGGAAGGCGTCCTCAGGGACATAACCGACCGCAAGAGGGCCGAGGAGGCGCTCAGGGAGCAGATGCGCCGCGACCCGCTGACAGGCGTCCTGAACCACGCCGCGGTCGTCAGCGAGCTGCGCGACGTCATCTCGCGGAGCTCTAACGGAGAGCGATGTGCCGTACTGATGAGCGACGTCGACAGCCTGAAGGCCATCAATGACACCTTCGGTCACCCGGTCGGTGACAGCGTGCTCGTCGCCGTCGCGCGGTCGCTTTCGAGGGACGGCGCGCTGGTGGGACGCTACGGCGGGGACGAGTTCATCGCTGTCCTGCCCGGCGCCGGCCGCCCGGAAGCGGAACGCTATAAGAACGATGTGCTGGAGGCCCTCAACCAGATGGGTCTCAAGGATCCACAGACCGGTGCCGGCGTCCCCGTTTTCGTCAGCAGCGGAATCGCCATTTGCCCGATCGAAGCGAACCGGATCGAGGAGCTAGTACAACTTGCCGACAGCGGGATGTACGCGGAAAAACGACTGCGACTCGAGTCGTCCTCCGGCTTGCTTGCGGTGCGGCACCGCGGCGGCGACGGCGATGCGGCCCGAATAGTGGGCGAGATCGTGCCTTACCTGACGACCACGGGCAACCTTGAAGAGAAGTTACGTCTTGTTGCCCGCAGGCTGTCGGTCGCCGCCGGCTATGACGCGGTGAGCTTCATGCTGTTCGACGCCGATCCCGATGCTCCGCCGTCGATGGTCACGTTTGCGCGTGGGCCGGAGAAGCTGCTCAACAAATGGAACAGCGAAGAAGTGAAAATCACGACGACCGGACGGAAGGTGAAATCCGAGCCCGGGCATCAACGTCTCCGGATCATGCGCGAAGTGGAACAGAACCCCCGATTCTCGGACACGCAGCGGGAACTCCTCCGGAAAGCAGGGCTGAAATCAGCCATGACCGCCCCAATGCTCTGGCGGAATGAGCCAATTGGGATCCTGGCGGTGGCAAGCGAGCGCGATGACGCCTTCACGCCGCACGACGCGCAGGTGCTGAGCGCCGTAGCCACGCAGGTAACCGCAATCGTGAGCCTGGAGACTCTCGTCGAGGAGCTTCGGGCGGCCTCAGGGCGCATTAGCCTCGCCCACGTCGAGACCGTCATGCTACTGGCGGCAGCGGCGGAGGCGCACGACCGCACGACCGGCAAGCACCTCCGCAACGTGCACACGATCTCGGAGCAGCTCGCGCGAGAGCTCGGCTATAGCGACGACGACGCCCGTGAGCTCGGACTGGCCGCCGTCCTCCACGACATGGGCAAGATACGCGTCACCGATTCCGTGCTGGCGAACAGGGGCAGGCTGACGAGCGAGGAATGGGAGCTCATGCAGCATCACTCCGTCTGGGGTGAGCAGTTCCTGGCGGGTCGCTCCGGCTTCGACCTGGCTGCCAGAATCGCCCGCTCACATCACGAGAGATGGGACGGCGGCGGCTATCCGGACGGCCTGAAGGGCGAGGAAATCGACGAAGCGGCGACAATCGTCGCCGTCGCCGACAGCTTCGATGCCATGACCAGCGACCGGCCCTACAAGCCGGGTCGCTCCTCAGCCGCGGCGCTGCAGGAGGTGATGGCCTGTTCCGGCGCGCAGTTCAGTCCGAAGGTCGTGCAGGCGCTGGTGCAACTCTACAAACAGCGGAAGCTCCCGCGACGCCGCTCGCGCATTGTCGTCGAAGAGCAGGCCGCCTAGCGGCCCTTTGCCTCCGGCCCGAAAACCCGGATTCGCAACCGCGCCGTCGCAATTCCCTGGGTTTTCGACTTCCCTGTTCGTTTCGCTATGCCGCCATTCGTTTCTGGACCCGCCGCAAAAGCTCGTCGAACCGATCGAACCCTTCTTCCATGCCATCGTGCATTCCCGATTGCAGCATGCCGTCGCGGTCCTCGACCGACTGGAAGACAATCCTGTTTGTCACCTTCGTCTTGCCATCGACCTCTTCTAGCGTCGCTGTATTGAAGCTTACGTGTCCCGGCATTCCTTCCC
>JBGQNJ010000049.1:0-7152 GCA_041501065.1 Dehalococcoidia bacterium | reverse complement strand
TACGGTCTTCAGGCTGAGCCCGGGCTTCGGCGCGCTGACCGCGCTGAGAAGGGCGGTGGAACGGCGCCGTTCCTGGCTTTCTGTCTCGTATAGGGCCGCAGTCTCGATGGCGATGGATGCGTAGCTGGCGAAGAGAGTCGCGAGTTGTATGTCTTCCGGCGAGAGCTTTCGCTTCTTCTTGTAGCCCACGCCCAGGCAGCCGATGACGGTCTTCCCAATCCGCAGCGGCACAATCATCACGCCATACAGGGAGAGGCCCGGAGCCAGGTCTTCGGGCAGATTGCCGTCCATGGAGATGTAGGGGCGCCGCGTCCGGAGCACTACTCCAAACGCGCCCTCGTCGAACGGGGCGCGCCAGCGGGCAGCCGCGCGCTCCGACATTCCGACGTTGCTGTTGATCCTCAGATACCCTTCTTCGTCCACCAGTGAGATGGCGGCTATGTCGGCCTTGAGGATGCTGCAGGCAAGCCGCGCGGTGGTATCGAGCGTTTCCTGCGGGTCCACAGGCCGGTGAGAGCGGCGCGGGCCAGCGGTTAGCCGTGGGACAGCCTGCGGAGCCGGCACTCGCGTTGCCACCGTTGACTTGCTGGGCGTGGTCATATCTAAGGCTATTATCGGTAGCGGGTTGCCGAGACTGAGGTACCGCAGGCGAGAAAACGCGAGGGAAATGGCGTCTGATTGGCTAGGCAGTCATCTTCTTAGGAGATGGCTTTCTTCTCAGAGTAGCCCCGGATGCCGGAACGGCGCGGTTGCCGCCGAGGCGCTTTGCCTCGTACAGCGCGGCATCAGCAAACATCACGAGTTCATCTTTGGCTTGACTGTCTTTGGGATAGCAGGCGATGCCGATGCTCATCGCGAGAGCGACCGACTGTTCAGGGTAATCCGGTGAGAAGGGTGTCCCGGCGAGCATCGACATGATGCGCTGTCCGGCCTCCTCTGCCGCCTCGCGGGTCGCGTCCGGCAGGATGGCGAGGAACTCGTCCCCGCCGTAGCGACCGACGATGTCGGCCGCGCGCAGCGTCTCGCGCAACTTCTGGCCAATGAACCGGAGCGCTTCGTCGCCCTGGACGTGGCCGTAAGTGTCGTTGAACTCCTTGAACTTGTCCACGTCCATCATCATGACGGCGAAGGGGGATTCGCTGCGCGCCGCTCGGGCGAACTCCTCTTCAAGACGCTCGTGGATGTGGCGGTGGTTGAAGAGACCGGTGATGTAGTCTGTTATCGCCTGCTCCTGCAGTTGCTCGTGGAGACGCGCGTTCTCGATGACGACGGCGGCCTGTTTCGCGATAGCGGCCAGCGTGTCAATCTCCTCCTTGGGGAAACGAACATGGTGGCGGAACGCGTCCACCGTCATCATCCCTATCGTCCGGCCCTTCACCCTGAGGGGGTAGTGGACAAGCGACTTGAGGTTGAAGGTTTCCACCCACCAGCGTGACAGCAGGGTGGTCGTTGCCGCGTCCTCGACGATGATCGGGTCTTCCCACATAGTGATGGTCTCGTAGAGGCGGCGATTCTCTGGCAGGATCGTTGTGTTTTCACCCGGAGAAGGGTTGCGGAACCTCTGCCAGAGCCCCTCATCCTCAATTCCCAGGGACATCACCGGATGCAGAGCGCGACTCTCTTCGTCCACAATGAAGATGCTGCAGCGGTCAGCCACGCTGATGTTTATCACCGACTGGCAGAGCTTGGTCAGCACCTCCTTAAGGCTGAAGGTGGAGGCGGCGGCTGTCAGCACGTCAACCAGCGCCTCCGCGCGCTGATGCTGGCGCAGCTCCCGCTCGAAAAGACGGGCGTTCTCGATGATCACCGCCGCTTGCTTGGCGATGGCTGCCAGGGTTTCAATCTCCTCCGCTGGGAAATGCACGAATCTGCTGAGGGAGTCTACATACAGCACGCCTATCGTCTTCTCTCTGTGGACAAGAGGGTAGAGCGCCAGGGACTTCATGCCGAAGGTGTTAATCCAGAAATCGGGCAGGACTTGTGAGCCCGGCGCGTGCTCTTCGATGACCGGCTCCTGTGCCTTGATCGCGTTGCCGATGCCCCGGATCTCCGGTATCTTCAGACCGGCCGAGGCGCGGAACTTCTTCCACATGGCCGGATCGTCAATTCCCAGTGACATGATCGGGTCCAGCGTATGAGTGTCTTCGTTGAATATGAAGATGCCACAACGCTCGCCGATGGTGAGCTTAAGCACCGATTGACATAGCTTGACGAGAACCTGCTTTAGGCTAAGGCTGAGGGTGGGCGCGCTCACCACATCCAGCAAAGCCTCCGAGCGCTGACGCTGCTGGCGCTCCTGCTGGAGAAGGGTCGTGCTCTTGACGGACATGGACACGTGGTCGGCGAAGAGGCTCGCCAGCCGCACCTCGTCGGGTGAGAAATCGTGGGGAGTCCTGTAGCCGATATAGAGGCAGCCTATCACCTCGTCTCCGGTCTTGAGCGGAACCAGCAGCAGGGCACGTATACCTTCCTGCGCCAGGGCCGTTCCACTGTAATGCTCGTCGGTCTGAAGGTCAGGTGAGGCATAGGATTGCCCCGTTCGGAAGACGATGCCGGTCAGACCCTCGCTCGACGTCCTACGCCAGCGCCGGGCGAACTGCGGCGAAAGGCCGCGTTGGGTGCGAAAGGTGAGGGTGCCTTCTTTGTCCGCCAGCGCTATGGACGCGGTGTCGGTGCCGAGGATGTCACAGGCGAGGTCTACTGCGCAGGTCAGTATCTCATCGAGATCGATGTCGATGCATCGCTTCACCGCGCCCGCGGCGGATGGGTCGTCGGGGCTCTGTGATTGCTGTCGGCTCTTCCTCACTGCTTTTCCCGGCTCAGGCATCCTTACCGCTATTATCGGTAGGGTGTTGCCGAGAGTGAGGCCGCAGCAGGCGAGGAATTAGGGAAAAGGCGACTAATCGGTGAGTTCGAGCGCTTCCTCGACGACGGCGCCCTTTTCGATCCGGAAGGCCCTGATCCGGGGCGAGTCAGGGTCGGTGAGGGAGACGATGAGGTAGACCGCGCCCGGCCAGAGATCGACGTTCTCGCCTGAGCCCGGCAGGCGCGCCATTGCCACGTCCGTCGGAGACGGATACGCCTCGCTCTCGGGGTGCGAGTGGTAGATGGCGACGAACTCCCAGCCCAGCGCTTCGACTTCCACGTGGATGCGGTAGAGGTCCCGCGAATCGATGTCGAATCGGTAGGGGCTGCGCTCGGCGTTGATGGCGCGATAGAGCCGGAGGACGCGGCCGCCCTCACCCGCCAGGATGCCGCAGCATTCGTTGGGTGCCTCTTCGCGGGCGTGGGCGATCATCCCTTCGGCGTAGCGGCGAGGCAGCTCGAACACGAGGGGCTAGTCGACGCGTCCGGCGTCGGGCGCCCACACGCCGGTCGAAAGGTACTTCCAGCCGCCGTCGCCGACGAGGAGGACGAAGTTGCCGCGCTCGACACGCTCGGCGAGGGCGCGGGCGGCGCAGAGGACAGCGCCCGCGGAGACGCCGGCGAATATCCCTTCGCTGCGGGCCATCTCACGCGTGGCGGCGAAGGCGTCGTCGGTGCCGACGACTGCGTGCTCGTCGACGACGGCTTCGTCGAACACGCCGGGCGAGAAGCCTTCAAGGGTGTGCAGTCCTTCGATGAGCTCGCCGGGCTTGGGCTCGACGCAGATGACCTTCGCCTCCGGCCGGCGCTCCTTCAGGTAGCGGCCCACGCCCGCCAGCGTGCCGCCGGTGCCTGTACCGGCGATAAAGGCGTCGACGTCCGGCAGGTCCCGGAGAATCTCGGGGCCGGTGGTCTCGTAGTGAGCGACGGTGTTGTCGGCGTTGTCGAACTGGCTGGTCAGGAAGTAGCTGCTGTCGTCATCGGCCATGCGGTTCGCGAGGTCGATGGCGCCGTCGGTGTACTTGGCGCCTTCGGTGTGGATGACCTCAGCGCCGAAGGCCCGCATGACAAGCGTGCGCTCGATGCTGACGCTGTCCGGCATGACCACTTTGATGGGGTAGCCCTTGATACGGGCGATCATCGAGAGGGACACGCCGGTGTTCCCGCTCGTCGCCTCCAGGATGGTCATGCCCGGGCGAAGCTCGCCCCGTTCTTCCGCGCGTTCCACCATGTAGAGCGCGATGCGGTCTTTGAGGCTGCCGCTCGGGTTCTGTCCTTCGAGCTTGGCGAAGAAGCGGATGCCCCGCCGCGGGCTGAGCGCCGGCATCTCCACCAGTGGCGTATTCCCGATGAGCTCGATGAGACGGCTATAGAGCAACTCGCTTACCTCTTGGCGGCGACGCCGCAGAAATCATCATAGTCGATGAGGCTCGTCACGGTCGGATGATCGCCGCAGACGGCGCAGTTGGGGTCGCGGCGGATGCGCACCTGCCGGAACTCCATCGCCAGAGCGTCGAAGAGCAGCAGGCGGCCATTCAGTACCTCGCCGATGCCGAGGATGAGCTTGATAGTCTCCATCGCCTGGATAGGCCCCATGACCGCGGGCGTGATGCTGAGCACGCCGGCAGAGGCGGGCGTCGGCATCAGGCCGGGCGGAGGCGGCGCCGGGTAGAGGCAGCGATAGCAGCCCTGGCCCGGAAGGAACACCGTGCACTGCCCCTCGTAGGCGAGCACGCTGGCCTCGACCATGGGCTTCCGGAGGAGGACGCAGGCGTCGTTCACCAGGTAGCGCGTCGCCAGGTTGTCGACGGCGGGAACGACGATGTCGTAGCCGCGGATGATATCGAGGGCATTCTCGGCGGAGAGGCACGTCTCGTGGAGGACGACGTCGACATCGGGGTTGTTGTCGGCGAGGGCGCCCTTCGCGGACTGCGCCTTCGAGCGGCCAAGGTCGTGCATGTGATGGAGCATCTGACGCGGCAGGTTGGAGATCTCAGCGGTGTCGAACTCGACGATGCCGAGCGTGCCGACGCCGGCGCCCGCCAGGTAGAGGAGGACGGGCGATCCGAGACCGCCGGCCCCCACGACGAGCACCTTCGCCGCCATCAGCTTCCGCTGGCCGTCCTCGCCCCAGTGCGGCAGCACGATGTGCCGCGAGTAGCGCTCGCGCTGTTCGGCCGTCAGTTCGGAATCGGGCGCGCCGCCGGCCGTCGCGGGGATGATGGTCACCTGGTCGCCCTCGCGCAGCTCGGTGTCCAGACCGGCAAGGGCGGCTACCTCCTGTCCGTTCACGTAGATCTTGATGTGCGGCGGTATCCGGCCCTGCTCGTCGAAGAGCATGCCGTGAAAGCCGGGGAACTGCGACTCCAGGTCGCCGAGCAACTGCCTCACCGTGCCTCCCTGCGCGCGGACGCGGGCGCGATTGCCCGTGAGCCGGCGGAAAGGCGCGGGAATACGTACCTCTGCTGACACAGTGTCCTCCCTATCAATAACGGCGGACACGCCGCCGTTGTTGCGGTCGCGAACGCGTTTTAGGCTGGAAGGGGGCCGGTTTCTCTCAGCCTCCCGCTACGGCGGGCACGATGCTCAGCTCGTCGCCGTCCTTGACCAGCGTTTGCAGGCCGGAGAGAAAGCGGATGTCCTCGCCGTTGACGTAGATATTGATGAAGCGACGCAGCTCGCCGCCATCGTCGCAGATACGCTCCTTGACGCCGGCAAAGCGGCCCTCGAGGTCGTCGATGCAGTCGCACACGCTGCCGCCGCTGCCTTCGACCGTCTGGGCGTTGCCGGTCAGGCTGCGGAGCGGCGCTGGTATTCGTATGGTGATGCTCACTGTCTCCTCCCGTGTTGTCGCAAGATCGCGCCGGACTGCGGGTCAGCCCTCGACGACGTCGCCCTGGACGGGGTCGACGCGGACGCCCTTAGACGCCACCCACTGGACGCCGCGCTCGATTTCGTCGAGCTCGCCCTCCAGCTCCAGGATGACCCAGCCGCGGTCCTCGGTGACGTCGGCGCGGCGAATGTTCGTTATCAGGTTAAAGCTCTTCCCCAACTCGTGGATGACCGGCTCCTTGATCAGCTCCTGGGGGAAGGTGAACTTGACACGTTGCTTGGCCATCTGAGTTTCACCTCGTTCCTTGATTGCCGGCGATAGCGCCGCCACGCTGCGCGATCGCTTCCTCGAAGGAGGCGACGGTGGGCGCAATATGGAGCGCTTTGTTTATCTTATCAATTACGGCTTCTTGCGTCTTGAGGCCGGCGCCGGTGATGAACGCTACGACGAGCTCGTCGCGGTCGACGCGGCCGGACTCGACAAGGCGCTTCAGGCCGGCGATGACGACGCCGCCCGCGGTCTCGGCGAAGATGCCTTCGCTCTCGGCGAGGAGCTTGATGCCGTCTACGATCTCATCGTCGTCGGAGGCCACGGCCGAGCCGCCGGAATCGCCGATCACCTTGAGGGCGTAGTAGCCGTCGGCGGGGTTGCCTATGGCCAGCGACTTGGCGATCGTGTTCGGCTTGACCGGCCGAATGTTCAGCGTGCCCGCCTGCCAGGCCGTGACGATGGGCGAGCAGCCGAGCGCCTGGGCGCCGGATATCTTCGTCTGAACGCTGTCGAGGAGCCACAGCTTCGCCATCTCGTCGAGCCCCTTGCCTATCTTGGTCAGGAGCGAGCCGCTGGCCATGGGGACGATGCAGTGGTCCGGCGCGCGCCAGCCGAGTTGCTCGGCGACCTCGTAGGCGAGCGTCTTGCTGCCCTCGGCGTAGTAGGGGCGCACGTTGATGTTGACGAACGCCCAGGGGTACTTGTCGGCGAGCTCCGAGCAGAGGCGGTTGACGTCGTCGTAGGCGCCGTCGACGGCGACAAGCGTCGCGCCGTAGACGGCCGAGCCCACGAGCTTCCCCGACTCCAGGTTCGACGGCACGAAGACGTAGGCCTTGATGCCCGCTCTCGACGCGTGCGCCGCGACGCTGTTCGCCAGATTGCCGGTCGAGGCGCAGGCCAGTGTGTCGAAGCCGAACTCCAGCGCCTTTGTGCTGGCGACGGCGACGACGCGGTCCTTGAACGACCAGCTAGGATTGGAGCAGTCGTTCTTGATGTAGAGCTGGCTGAGGCCCAGCGCCTCGCCGAGGTTGCGGGCGCGCAGGAGCGGCGTGAAGCCGGCGTTGAGGTCGACGGCGCGGTCGGCGTCGCAGGGAAGGAGGTCGCGGTAGCGCCAGAGGGAGAGGGGACCGCTTTCGATGCTCCGGCGGCTGACGGCCTTCCTTTGGGCGTCGTAGTCGTAAGTG
>JBGQNJ010000048.1:0-7212 GCA_041501065.1 Dehalococcoidia bacterium | reverse complement strand
GCACCGGCGCGTCCGCCAGGTGGTGCGCCAGATGCTCGGCGGAGCGATAGGCGCGGCCCAGCCCTTCGCCGGACGCCGGCGACGACGGCGGTGGCGCCGGCAGCTTGCCGTACGTGTCGTCCCAGGCGCGACGATAGTATTCGCCGATGCGCCGCTTCGTCTCCGGGTCGCGTATGACGACGAAGTTCCAGGGCTGTCGGTTGCCGCCGCTGGGGGCCATTGTCGCCGCTTCGATGATCGTCCAGAGCTCGTCGTCGCTGACGGGCTCGTCGCTGAAGCGGCGCATGGCGCGGAGCGTGCCGATGGCTTCGAAGACGTCGATGGTGGGGTTCATGGCGCTCCTCCTTCCGCCATTGTAGGCGAGAGGAGCCTCGCGAGTCACGCAGGCGGTCGATGCCGGGCGGCCTAACCCGTCGCAAGCTTGCTGCCGACCTCACGGCGGACGCGCTGGCTAGTCCGTCGCGATCATGACGTTCGTCGCCTTGATGACGGCGTATACGTCCTTGCCCTTCGCCAGGCCGAGGCTCTCGGCGGACGTCTTCGTGATGACGGAGACGACCTCGATGCCGCCCGGCAGCTCGACGATGACCTCCGAGTTGACGGCGCCGTGGGTGACGGCTTTGACCTTGCCCTTGAGCACGTTGCGAGCGCTTATCTTCATGATTGCGCGTCTCCTTGCGTTTTCGCTCAGCTTAGCACACGCGAAGGGTGTCGAACGGAGAGATGCAGGGGAAGACCTCAACCTCCCTCGTTCCTACTGTGGAGGTTAGACGTTCTCCGGGTCCTCCTCCCAACGGACCGGATTATCGAGAATGTATTGCCGAATGTGTGCGAGTTCTGTCTCGTCGCGGATGACGTGTTCGTAGTAGTTGCGCTGCCAGACGGGAGCTCGGGGCGTATCGCATGCCTCATTGATGCGTTTCGTGACGACAGATTTGAACCCCGCGACCAGCGAACCCAATGACCGTGGCGCCCTGAATGGTCCGGGCGGATGCTCGGGTGGAGGGGCATGTAGGGGCGCACGGCCGTGCGCCCCTACGAGGACGATCATGTGGGCATGGTTTGGCATGACAACGAATGCGTCTATCTCGATCTCGCGACGCGCCTGACCGGTTCGTCGCCATTCCTCCTCGACGATCCCACCCAGAGCATTCAGGCTCAGCTCGCCGTTCACGATTTCGCCGAGGAGGCGTTCGCGACCCCGTGTGACAAGGGTGATGAAATAGGCGCCCGGTCCACGGTAGTCGTGATTCGACAACCGAATCGAGCGGCGATGATGGAGGTCAGGATCGTATTTCATCGCGTCTTGCGGAAGGTGCTCGGCACGAAGAGTTCAGTCACTAGCTTGCCAGATGCGCTATCGTGACGCCTTCGCCGCCCTCTTCGCGAGGCGCGACCGCGTAGTCCTTCACCAGCGGATGCGACGACAGCATATGCCGCACAGCCCTCGCCAGCGCGCCCGTCCCCTTGCCGTGCACGATGCGCACCCACGGCAACCCGGCCCGGAAGGCGTCGTCGAGGTACTTGTCGAGGTCGGGCAGAACTTCGTCCACCAGCCGGCCGCGCACCTCCAGCTCCATCGGCACTGACGGCGGCGGTGGCGTGACGCTGCCCGCAGTGACGACGGGGACGTGAGCCTTCGTCGCGTGCTTCGGCAGTCGCTGCACCTTCTCCACCTTCTTCAGCGGCACCGTGCTGTGCAGTGAGCCCAGGCGTATCTCCACCTCGCCCTTGTCGTCCGGCGACGACAGCGCCTCGCCGAAGCGGCCCAGACCTCGCACCCAGACGATGTCGCCCGGCTCGATCTCCTCCGGCAGGACGAGATCGCCGCCCTTGCGACGGCGACGCCCGGGCGACGGTGGTGGCGGCTTCAGCGTCTCCGCGACGGCTTCGGCGGCAGCGACCTTCTCGGCGGCGGCCTCCGGCTTCTGTCGCTCGATGCGACGCCCCGCGTGAGCCAGCAACTGGCGGACACGCGATAGCTCCTCCTCCGCCTCGGCGCGGGCGTTCGCCAGTATCTGCTCGCGCTCCTCCTCGATGGCGTCCAGCTTCTCCTCCAGGCGCAAGCGGATCTCCTCAGCTTCCTTGCGGGCCAGCAGCTCGGCGCGGCGGGCGTCTTCGGCGGCGGCGCGCTCGCGCTGGATCTCAGCGAGCAGGCTCTCGGCGTGCGCACGCTCCGGGTCGATCGACCCGCGGGCGACCTCGACGACGTCGCGCGGGAGGCCCAGCCGCTCGGCGATGGCCAGGGCGTTGCTGCTGCCCGGCAGGCCGATGGAGATGCGGTACGTCGGCGCCAGGGTCTCGACGTCGAACTCGACTGACGCGTTCATGATGCCGGTCGTCGTGTGCGCGAAGACCTTGAGCTCGCCGTGGTGCGTCGTCGCGACCATCAGGCAGCCGGTCTCCAGCAGCCGCTCGATGATCGCGCGGGCCAGTGCGGAGCCTTCGTCGGGGTCGGTGCCGGCGCCCAGCTCGTCGAGGAGGACCAGGCTGTTGGGCCCGGCGGACTCCAGAATGCCGATGATGTTCGTCATGTGGCTGCTGAACGTGGACAGCGACTGCTCGATGCTCTGCTCGTCGCCGATGTCGGCGTGGACGGAGGCGAAGACGGGCAGTCGGCTGCCGGCGTCGGCGGGCACGGGCAGCCCGGACTGCGCCATCGCGCTCAGCAAACCGACAGTCTTCAACGCGACGGTCTTGCCGCCGGTGTTGGGTCCGGTGATCAGCAGCACCGAGTAGGTCCCGCCGACGGACAGCGATATCGGGACGGCATCGACCGGTAGCAGCGGGTGACGCGCGTTCACCACGTGTAGGACCTCAGGCGCGCGCACCAGCCACGCCTGCGACTCGCCGTAGTAGGGCAGCTCCGTCGCGCCCAGCTCCTCGGCGAAGGCGGCCTTCGCGAATGCAAGGTCGATCTCCGCTAGCGACTCGACGTTGACGCCGATGGCGTGCGCCGCCCGTCCGATGAGGGCGCTGAGTCGCTTCAGGACGCGCTCGACCTCGCGCTGCTCCTCGGCCTGCGTCTCGCGCCAGTTGTTGCCGAGATCGACGGTTGCCAGTGGCTCGACGAAAATCGTGGCGCCGCTCGCCGAGACGTCGTGGACGATGCCCTGCACCTGGCTGCGCGCCTCGACCTTGACGGGGATGACGTAGCGGCCGTCGCGCAACGTGATAATCGGCTCCTGGATGGCGCCGCGCGTCTCCGACGACGACAGCATCTCCTGGAGCTTGGCGTAGAGGCGGTCGTGGACGGTGCGCAGGTCGCGGCGAATGACGGCGAGCGTCGGGCTGGCGTTGTCGGCCACCTCGGCCCGCGGCGTGATGCAGCGATAGATCTCGCCGGTGGCCTCCGCCAGCTCAGTGATGCGGCCGGCGATCTCGGCGAGGAGTGGCAGCTTGTTCGCGGGCGGCCCGCCCAGTCGCAGGACGGCCTCTTTCAGCGCGCGACCCGCCGCCAGCGTGCTCGCCACCTCCAGCAGCTCCGACGGTTCGAGGATGCCGCCGAGGTTGGCCTTGTTCGCGAGCTGTCGCACGTCGTGGACGCCGCCGAGGCCGCTGCGGGGCTGCATCTCGCGCAGGCGTCGCGCCTCGGCCGTGAGGCGCTGGTTGCGCAGGACCTCGTCGTAGTCCGTCGACGGGCGCAGCGCGAGGGCGAGCTCGCGGCCGGCGGAGAACGACACATGGCGCGCCAATCGCGCGAGCACCTTATCGAACTCAAGGGTGGTGAGGGTCTTTTCGTCCATGGCCCTCAATTGTAGCAGAAGAGTCACGGCCAGGTTTTAAACACGGTCAACCCTACTGGTCGCGAATCACTTTTCGAGCGAAGGTGATGAGAAACAAACTGGTTAAGAACACCCCCAACACAGCCTCGATGGCGGTGAACGCTCGTCCCACAACACCCTGTGGAGCGGAGGCTTCACCTAGGCCGAATGTTGTGAAGGTTAAGACGCTTGAGTAGAGAGATGAACCGAGGCCGGTCGACGGCTTGCCTAGGTTGAACATCCACACAATAAGTGCGAACAAGAGCACTGTGGCCAGGCACCATGAGGCAATTCTGGCGGGGCGCACCCCGTAGCCGAATAGTAGGTCCGAAAGGCAGTCGAAAATGATGTTTGCTCTAGCACGAAGCCTCCCCCTCTTGCTTTGGGCTTCTTTGCACTCGATTCGCAGCAACTCTCGTGCCGCGCGTCTTTCAGCGAGATAGTAAGTGTCTGCTTTTCCATAGAACCGATGAGAGCGATAGGCATCCGCTAACTGGCGGTATATTCTTGCGGCCTCAAGGTTCTCAATGTGCCGCTCGGCCCAAGCACGGGCTATTTGCGAGTCGAACCGAGTCCGATAGTCAAGGTCCGGCTTCTCGAGATGGCAATCTTCGAGGTATGCTCCGCGGAGGTCGGAACCACGGAGATCCGGTCTCAGAAGGCTCGTCTGCCAAAGCAGAACATTACGCATATCGCATTCTTCGAATCTGGTATCGACGCCGCCCGCTCCGGCAAGGCACGTCCCCACCAGCTTGCATCTGTAGAAAACGGTTTCGTCCAGGCTCGTCATTTCGAGATTGACCCCGCTGAGGTTCGTGTTCAAGGGAAAGACGGCATAATCCAGCCGCATCTTATCCAGTGAAGCCGTTTCCCTTAGATCCTCTATGTCGTTGAAGAAGAAGCCCCGTAGGTCTGTTCCGTGCAATACCCAAAAGCGATTCTCGCCCATATGTTCGGGCGGATAGTACTCGGCTGGGAACGAGGTTCCATATTCATCCGTCTCCAGCATGTACTCCTCAAGAATGAATCGCAGGTCTAACGATCGGGCAAGTCCATCAAGCACGCGTGCTCGGACTTCCTCACCGACGGGTGTATCCCATCTCTCAGTAAGAAAAGCGCGTGTCCGTTCGTCATACTGCCGTGTGGGTGACTGGTGCATATATGATCCTCCGGGAGGAATATCTGGCGCATCTAGCTCGACTTGACCGGTCGATGGAGCGTGGCTCGGGCGAATCATAGCACAGTGGAACCCCGCCAGCTTCAGTTCCGATCTGTTGGCCGGGGAGCCCTGGAACAGGCTACATTCGACATTATGAGCGTGCGCGAGAGAAGAACGTACAAGGGGGCTGTGAACAGGGACTAGGTATAGCGCTGGACCTCGAAGCGGTAGAGGCGGACCGGCTCCTCGTCGCCGATGCCCGCCTTCGACCTGGCGATGCGCACCTGCTCCTCGACGCTGTCCACGCCGTCGAGGTCCGGCAGCAGCAGCCCGCGACGCCCACCGCACTCGACGATGACGCCGTAGAGCCGCGGGTCCAGCTCGTGCGGGTCGTCGATGAGCTCCGGCTCCGTCAGCACGTCGACGCTGTATGTGATGTGTGCCAGCTCCGCCTCGGTGATCGGCAGGAAGCGCGGGTCGCGACTGCACGCGGCGACGGCGTTGTGCACGATCTCCATGCCCACGTCCGTCTGCGTCGCCTCGATGGTGCCGATGCAGCCGCGCAGGTCGCCCCATTTCTTGATCGATACGAAGATGCCGGACGGCGGGTGCCCTTGAATCGCCGGCTCGAACTCCAACGATAGCTCCTTCGGCCAGGAGAAGCCGTCCGACCGCACGAAGCGCTCGACAGTCTCCTTCGCGAGCTGCACGAACGGGTGCTGCGGCTCATGCGTCGCCGTGTCGACGAGCGAGCCCGCCGCTGCCGTCTCGATGTCGTCGGACGCCGTCTCGGCCGTGTCGATTGCCGCCACCATGTAGCCGACGCCGAAGGGCCCCTCGTAGGAGAGGACGCGCGGGCGCAGTCGATATCTGCTGAGCGCGCCCATGAGCATCGCCGTCTGCGAGATCGCGTCCTCAGCCGCGCGCATGCGGAACTCGCGCTCAGCGCGGAGGACCCAATCGATGTCCCAGGTGGCGACAGCGTCCTGGTAGGCGGCGTCGAACTGGCGGCCGGCCGGATTGTAGCCGCTGGGGGCGCCCGGCGTCAGGCAGTGGGACAGGTCGGCGCTGCAGATGAAGACGGCGCGCCTGCCTAGCCTTTCGAGCGCCCGCCCGATCACCTCGCCGATCTTGTAGTGGTACGCCGGCCCCTGGTAGGACGGCGTGACCGCGACGAGTCGCGCTTCGCCGAAGCCGTGTCGCAGGTAGTACAGCGGCACGGTGCAGCCCCAGTCGAGACCGTCGACGGCGCCATCGTCCCAGCTCTCGAGGGCGACGAGCGGCAAGGCGGCCGCTTCCGCTGACTTCCGGATTTCCTTCACCGCGTCGAGGTCGTTCTCGAAATCGAAGACGACGTTCGGGGCGTCCCAGCGTCGCATGTCGCCCTGCGCGCGAGGCGCTGTCAAGATGCCGGCGCCTTCCGGCTGCACCGGCCCGTGCGGGCTGACGACGACGACGGTCTCCGGTTCGAAGGAAGCGATCTCCCGCGCGACCGCGCTGAGGGCGTCGAGCGTGCGGCGCGTCTCCTGCTCGCGGCCGCGTCCCACCTCGTGGACGATGACCGGCGGATGGGGCGCGATGCAGGCATAGACGATGCTCATGGCAGACTCCGCCCGTAGCCTTGCTTGTAGCCGAGACTTTCTAGTCTCGGCGTCTCGTGTGCAGCCGAGACGGGCAGCCGTCGCTGGTAGGCGATAGTGCGGATATTCAGATCAGCGCCGCAGCCGGCACAGCGGCCGTCGGTGGTGAGCGCGCGTAGCTGCGTCTGGTAGCCGGCGCGGCTGATGACGACGGTCTGACAGCGCGGGCAACGCGTATTCTCGTCGGGGTGGCCGAAGACGTTGCCCGGATAGACGAACAGCAGCCCTTCGCCGCGGCCGATGGCTATCGCCCTGTCCAGCGTCTCCACCGGCGTCGGCGGCAGATGGCCGAGCTCGTGATGGGGATGGAAGGCCGTAACGTGCCATGGCGTCGTCGCGCCCAGGTCATCGTGTATCCAGCGGGCAATGGCCGTGAGCTGTGCGTCGTCGTCGTTCATCGTCGGAATGATGTTCGTCACGACCTCGACGTGCATGTCCCAGTGCTCGCGGGCGTAGCGCGTCGAATCAAGGATGTCGCGCCAGCGGCCGACCTTCGCCAGGTCGCGGTAAAACTCGTCGCTGAAGCCCTTGACGTCCACGCGGAAGGCATCGAGGTGGGGGCCGATGAGGTCCAGCGCCTCGCGCGTGCTGAAGCCGTTCGTTACGAAGACGGTGTACAGGCCGGCCTCCTTCGCCAGTCGCGCGCAGT
>JBGQNJ010000047.1:0-7298 GCA_041501065.1 Dehalococcoidia bacterium | reverse complement strand
TCGACCTGCCGGGCCACGGCGACAGCGAGCCGGCGCCCGACTATCGCTGGGACCACCTGGCGGAGTACGTCGGCGGCGCGCTGCGGGCGCTCGATGTTGGCCCCGCGCTGCTCGTCGGGCACTCCGTCGGCGGCGCGACGTCGGTGATCTGCGCGGCGCGTTATCCGGAGCTTGTGCGGGCGATGGTGCTGGCGGACCCGGTCGTCCTGCCGGAGCCGTTCTACCACCGGCCGGAGGCGGCGGAGTCGAGCGACTTCTATGGGGTGAGGAGCCGTCGCAGCTCGTGGCGGTCGCGAGAGGCGATGCGGGAGTCGCTGCGACCGAAGGCGGCGTACGCGCGCTGGCGGCCGGAAATGCTCGATCTCTACGTGCAGGAGGGGGTGCGCGAGACGGATGACGGCCCGGACGGGCAAGGCGTGACGCTGAAGTGCTCGCCGGAGACTGAGGTGGCGGTCTACCTGCAGACGCTCGGCTACAACCTCTGGCCGGAGATCGCGCATGCGGACGTGCCGGCTATCGTCCTGCGGGGACTGTCGAAGGAGGGACTGGCGTCGGTGACGGCGCCGGAGCTGCTGGGATGGCTGCCGCAGGCGGCGGACCGTCCGCTGCCGCAGGCGAGCCACCACGTGCCGATGGAGTGCCCGGAAGAAGTCATCCGCGCCGTCCGGGAGCTCTTGGCACGGCCCGCTTAGACCCTTCTTGGTGCTGTTGTCACTCGTCGATTGGTGCATCCGCACCATGCGACTGCACATCTGAGGCGCGATAATAGCGGCGGAGGAGGGAACAACAGGATGCGGTCTGCCATCATTCTTGTGCATCGCCCTGGTTTCCATCGCCTGTGGCAGCGCACGGTCGCTCAAGACTTCGGATGGAAGCGAAGTGAACGTTGTCTGCCCGCCCTCGGTGAAAGACATCGATCCTAGTCAACTCGCCACGGTAGATGCCAATCGCGGCTTTCTCACTCCCGGTGCGCTAAGCACTCTCCTGCCTCCTGAAGCTCCCAATTCACTGGGTGTAGTAATTCCACGCGCGTCGCCAACAGGACCGATCAACTGTTGTGACGAGGAAAACAATCGGGATTTTGGCGCCCGTTTCGGCGGGGGATTCGCCAGCGAGGAGCAGTTGATTCAGATGGGGCGGTTGTGCGGGGTAAGAGCGCGTGGGGGAATGAGTATGCGAGTCGACCTGTACGCCGCTACCCCAGGAGCCGCAGAGGCATACAGGCGCGAGGCCGAAACCATGAAACCTGGTCGCCTTCGGGAAGGCGTGCCGCGACAGGATGAGCAGCTGCTGAGTTCGATAGGTGACCAACGGGTACTCACGCGGATTCTGGAGATTGTGAACGATCAGAAGGTCGACAGTGATACCTACGAGCTCTTGTTCAGACGCCGCAACGTCATTGCACGTATAGAGCTCAGCTACGGCTTCTTCCCTAACCCTGGGAAAGGTCCACCTGATCCGCTGCTTGAATACGCTTCACAGTTGGACCGCAACATTGAGGCCGCGGCGCAGCAGTAGCGAGGTCAGGTTGAGGGCGCGAGGTCGTGGACGGTGAGCTGGAGCGAGCCGTCGCGGCCTTGACCCCTAGTGATATATGAGCGGGGATGCGCAAGCTGGTACGGGGGTGCATGCATGACCATTGACAGGCGACTAGCTGTGCTGAGCGACGTGCGAGCTGCCGCTTGCAGTTAGGAGGGCCAGACAGGTGAGCGCTAACAGCAGGGGATCTGCTGTCAGGTTTCTTGCTTCCCTATTGGTGATGGGTTGCGTCGCCTATGCGACGGTACTCTTCCGCTGGACCTACCAGCCTTGCTCGGATGCGGCCTACAACGTCGATCGGCTGAATCAGCAAGAGGCGCTGGCCTGGCTTCTGGGCGTGAACGCGTTGGCTGTCCTCTTCATATTGACGCGTAACGTGTGGGTGCCGGTGGCTTTGGGCCTTCTCGGTGCTGTTGCGTTTGCGGTCGCCTGCGGTTGCCTGGTCTTTATAGCTATTGGCGAATGCAGGGTTGCAGGCTGGGACCTGAGCCCGTTCTTCGTGGCGTTCTTTGGTGGGTCGACGCTGATGATTGGGGCAGTGGTTTCCCTGGTTGTCAAGGCGGTAAGGTTCTTCGCTGCTCGCGTCCCGGTCAAGCTGGGAGTGAGAATAGGGGGTGCGCGCTTCGAGATAGGCGACTTGCTGGCAGCGTTGGCGTTCGTTGCTACCGTTGTCGCTACGTTGCTGATCTTGGTGAATGGCCTTAATTGGGCTGATGACGTTCTTTTCTCCCGTTGGGCGTTCTTGATAATCTATGCCTCTGCGGGGGCCATGTGTGTAGCGGCTTTGCTCGCCCTCCGCGAGCTAGTGACCAAACGACAGCACTAGGGTGGCGACGTGTTCTGTGACGGGTCGGGGCATCGCAAGAACCTCCGCTGATCGGAATGATGCCGGCTCGTTGGCCGCATTGTATCATACACGAGAAAGGCATCGCTGAGGTAGACCCCAGAAGATCTTTATTGGCTCGGGGCGAGGTCGTGGACGGTGAGCTGGAGCGAGCCGTCGCGGCGGTCCGACGATAGCGAGAACACGACGTCGATGAGCTGCCCCTCCGATACCCGCACGTCCCCCAGCCCAAACGCAATCGCCGGCCAGGTCGCGTAGCCGTCCTTCAGCTTCAATCGCAGGTGCTTGCCGTCGCTGCCCACGACGCGACACTCCGCCACGGTCACGCCTCGACTCAGCAGCGCCGGCTCCGGGTTGCCGATGCCGTGCGGCGCCAGCTTCGCCAGCCAGCGTATCTCCTCGCGGCCCAGCTCCCGCAGGCCGACCTCCGCGTCGACTTCGACGACAGGCGCCAGGTCGAGGCCCGCCAGGTGCTCTTCGGCGTGAGCGATGAGGCGCTCCTTGATCGCCGGCAGGTGGGCGTTGTCGGCGGTGAAGCCCGCCGCCTGCTGATGCCCGCCGCAACGCAGGAGGATGTCGTCGCAGCTGCGCAGGGCCGCCGCCACGTCGAACTCGGGGATGCTGCGCCCGCTGCCGCGACTCACCTTCTCGCCCCGCTGGTAGACGATGGCCGGCCGGTACAACGCCTCCGCGATCTTCGATGCCACGAGTCCCGCCACGCCCGGCGGTATGTCGCCGTGGCCGACCATGACCAGCAGCGCATCGTCTTCCTCGGCCAGGAGGCTCCAGGCAAGCTCCAGCGCCGTCGCCGTATGGCGCTGCCGCTGGCGGTTCAGGGAGTCGAGGCGGCGCGCCATCTCCCAGGCGGCGTCGGCATCGTCGCAGAGGAGGAGGTCGAGGCTGAGGCGCGCGTGGGCGAGGCGGCCGGCGGCGTTGAGGCGAGGGCCGAGGACGAACGATAGCGCTTCCGTGTCGACGCGCGACGGCTCGATGCCGGCGACGGCCATCAGCGCCTGGAGGCCGCACCTCTCGCTCTCGCGCACCGCTTCCAGGCCGCGGATAACGAGTGAGCGGTTGGCGCGATGCAGCGGCGCCATGTCGCTGACGGTGCCCAGACCGGCGAGGTCGAGGAAGCGCCGCTCGGGGAAGGGCCGGCCGAAGGAATCGTATAGGGCGATCAGGAGGTAGTAGACGAGGCCCGCCGACGCCAGGTCGAGGTCCGGGCCGTCGGATGGCGCGATCTTCGGGTTGACGAGCGCCAGCGCATCCGGCAGGCGCTCCGCCGGCAGGTTGTGGTCGACGATGACGACGTCCATGCCCAGCGAGCGCGCGTGCGCGACGTCGTCGACAGAGCTGGTGCCGCAGTCGACGGCGGCGAGCAGGGTCGCGCCGTCCGCGTGGAGTCGCGATATCGCCGGTGCGTTCAGGCCGTAGCCCTCGTCGAAGCGGTCCGGGATGTAGGGGATGACGTTGGCTCCCAGGGAGCGCAGCGCCTCGGTGAGGAGCGCGACGGACGTGACGCCGTCGACGTCGAAGTCGCCGAAGACGGCGACCGTCTCGCCGGTCGACGCGGCGCGCGAGAGGCGGGCGACGGCCTTGTCGATGTCCGGCAGCGCGAAGGGGTCGCACTCGTCATAGCCGTCGAGGAAGGCCTGCGCCTGGGCGGCGGTCGCGATGCCGCGGCTTTCGAGGAGGCGCTGCACGAGCGGCGGGTAGTGAGTGAGGCGGAGGTCGCCGGCGTGCGGGTTGCGTCGCAATCGCCAGCGACGTTTCAGGGGGCGTGCAGTCTGTGCCAAGAGTCCTCGTTCCGAAGCGAGTTGCAGGCGGACGTTGCCGATGGTCGAAGGATACGCGCGCACGCCTCTACGGGAAAGGGACCGAATGTAGGTGCGGCCGTCCGCGCCTGCCTACGTCGAACGAAGGCGAGGCAGCTTAGCCTTCTTCTCGGCGGATGGCGCGGACGCCTGCGATTTCAACTCATGGATCGCCTGCGGCAGCTCCAGCAGGAGGTCGCTCGCCTGCAGGCCAGCGTCGCCCAGCGTCTCGCGGACGCGTTCGCCGGCCATGCCGTGCAGGTAGACGCCGCAGCTCGCGGCGGCGAAGCGGTCGAGGCCCTGCGCCAGCAGTCCCGCTATCGCGCCGGAGAGCACGTCGCCGGTGCCCGCGCTGGCGAGGGCCGGATTCGCGAAGGGGCTGACGGCGGCGCGACCGTCGTCCACGGCGACGACGGTGTGCGCGCCCTTCAGCACGACGGTCTGTCGCCAGGCGACGGCGTTCGCGGTGGTGGCGGCGAGCCTATCGCTCTGGATCTCGGCGATGCTCTTGCCCGTCAGGCGGCGCAGCTCGCCCGGATGGGGCGTCAGCAGCAGGGGTACGCTCACGCGAGCCGCCCAGCCGGGGACGCCGCTTAGGATGTTGAGGGCGTCGGCGTCGACGACAGTAACCGCGGGCGTCCCTTCCTTCAACGAGAAGAGAAGCGTGCGCACGAACTCCAGCGTGCGCGCGCGACCACCCAGGCCGGGGCCGATGAGCATGACGTCGAAGCCCTCCAGGACGCGCAGCACCTCCGGAACGCCCTTCTCGGACAGTCCACCTTCCTTGTCGGGCAGCGGCAGGTATGTCGCTTCGACGAGGCCGGCGGCGACGATGGCGTGGATGCACTGCGGACAGGCGACCGTCACCAGCCCGGCGCCGACGCGCCCGGCCGCCGCCGCCGCGAGCCGCACGGCGCCGATGTAGTTCTCGGAGCCGGCGACCACCAGCACGCGCCCGAAGGTCGACTTGTTCGAGTTCAGCGGGCGCTCCGGCAAGAGCCCCGCTATCCATTCGTCGGTCATGAGGTCGACCTTGAGTGCGGACTCCGAGCTCGCGGGAAGTCCGATGTCGACGACCTCGACGCGTCCGGCGTACTGGGAGCCGGGCAGCGTGTGAAGCCCGACCTTGGAGAAGCCGAGCGTGACCGTGAGGTCGGCGAGAACGGCGTGCGGGTCGACGGCGCCGGTATCCGAGTTGACGCCGGTTGGCAGGTCGACAGCGACGATGCGCGGCGGCTGCGGCCCCTCGCGGAGCCGGCGCACGCGCTCCAGGACCTCCGCCAGGTTCGCCTCGATGGGGCGCGACGGCCCGGTGCCCAGAAGAGCGTCGACGATCAGCTCGGCGTCGGAGAGAAAGCGGTCGAGGGCGGCGAAGCGGGGGTCGCTCTCGGCGTCGGCGATGTCGATCTCGCGCTTGACAAGCTCGGCGAGGTTGGTGTCGTCGGGGCGTCGCTTCGCCAGCAGGTAGACGCGCGTCTCGGCGCCCCAGTCGTGCAGGTGGCGCGCCGCGACGAGGCCGTCGCCGCCGTTGTTGCCGGGACCGGCCAGCACGACGATGCGGCGCCCCTTGACGGTGCCCAGGAGGCTGCGTACCTGCTGCGCGACGCCCAGGCCTGCGTTCTCCATCAGCTTGTCGACGGGAACGCCCGCCTTCGTCGCCTGCTGGTCCAGGGTGCGGGTCTGGTCGGCGGTTACGAGCTTCATGGCGAGGGTCCTTCCTGCGTGCCGGCTTGCCTTCCGGTAGGCACGGGCGGCAGCGCCTGGAGCCGCTGCATCAGCCAGCGACGTTCGGCTTGCGGGTCCTCCGGCGGCTCCTGCTGGAGGCCGACGACCGTCGCCATGGCGTACTCGCGGGAATGCGTAAGGCTAACGTCGAGGCCGGTGAGGCCCAGCTCTCGCGCCCGTTCCTGTGCTCGACCGTAGAGAAAGAGGAGCGGCTTCCCGCGTCGGTTGGGCAGCACTTCGATCTCTCGCCAGGCGACGCCGCGAATGCCGGTGCCGAGCGCCTTCATCGTCGCCTCCTTGGCGGCGAAGCGGGCCGCCAGCAGGTGCGGGCGATCGCGACAGAGGAGGAGCTCCGCCGGCGTGAAGACGCGGGAGCGGAACCGCTCGCGGTGGCGCTGGAGGAGCCTGTGCACGCGGCCGATCTCGACCAGGTCGACGCCGACGGCAAGGGATGTCATAGGAAGTCACATTCTAGCACAGGCTCCGGGGCGCGAATAGCCATCGCGCCGCGTTTCCGGGAGGGTGGTGCGCGTCGTAGGGGCGCACGGCCGTGCGCCCCTACAGGAGCCGGACGATGGTTCTGGAATGATGACCGGCGGGATTGGTATACTGCGGCGAGGAGGGGAAGATGACGGCGACGATCATCGACGGACGGGCGGTCTCGCGGGAGATACGCGAGGAGCTGCGGCAGCGTGTCGAGGCGTTGAAGCAGAGGGGCATCACGCCCGGCCTGGCGTTCGTGCTCGTCGGCGAGAATCCGGCGTCGATGTCTTACGTCGCGTCGAAGAACCAGGGCGCGGCGGAGGTCGGCATCAACTCGCACACCTTCCAGCTTCCCGCTGGTACGTCCCAGGACGCGGTCATCGAGGTTGTCGAGAGCCTGAACTGCGACCCGGCGTGGAACGGCATCCTGGTTCAGCTTCCACTACCGCGCGGCATCAGCGAGGATGCCGTCATCAACGCCATCGACCCGGCGAAGGACGTCGACGGTATTCATCCGGCGAACATCGGGCGGCTGCTGCGCGGCGAGCCGACGTTCAAGCCGGCAACTCCCGCGGGCGTCCAGCAGCTCCTCCTGCGCTCCGGCTACGACCCCGCAGGGAAGCACGTCGTCATCTGCGGGCGGTCGAACATCGTCGGCAAGCCGCTGGCGGCGATCCTGATGCAGAAGGCGCCGGGCGCCAACGCCACGGTCACCGTCTGCCACACCCGGACGCGCGACCTGGCGGCGATGACGCTCCAGGCGGACATCCTAGTCGCGGCGATGGGAGCCGCGCGCGCGATCACGGGCGACATGGTGCGCGAGGGGACGGTGGTCATCGACGTCGGGAACAACCGCATCGAGGACGCGTCGCGGAAAAGCGGGTTCCGGCTGG